>NZ_JAVLBN010000029.1:0-27878 GCF_031581065.1 Salibacter sp. | reverse complement strand
CCAGAAAGGAAAACAGACATTAAGAGGGTTAGGAAAAGTGATTTCATAATGCATGTAAGTATTGATTGAAATAGAGATTATACGATTTATCGACTATACTTTCGCTGAACATACTTGCCGATAAAATAGACAGCCAACATAGGAATCAGCATAAATTCCAGGTATTTTTCAAGTAACCCAAATTCATTCATTACCAGAAAAAACACTGCGATGATCAAAATCATCAATACATCTATATATTTTGACTTCATACCATCAAATGTAAAGAAAAAAGCCATATTTAAAAGTTCACTCTTAGAAAAACCCTTGTCAACAAAGCTTATGAAGAGATTTCAATATCGAGCTGTCTGCCTTCCTTGAGAGCTCTTTTATCCATACTTGCTCCAACTGCAATGCCCACAGCCATTCCAATTGGCAATCCCACTCCCAGGTAAGCCATGCTACCAAAAGAAGTACCAAAAACAACTCCAATGGGCATCCCAAAGACTGACATTCCAAGAGCAAGCCACAATTTGCGGTAATAGTTTTGCGGTACCAGTTTGGATTGTTTCTCTACATGCCTAACCACCTGTGATCTGACTTTCATCAACCTTAATTTGAATTTGCGTTTTGATCCCTCAAAATTGTTCAATTCATCGATTGACGAATTAATAGCATCAATGACATCGTTATCCAGGTCTCGGGAATTGAGAAGATCAATATAACTCTGGAAGTTAGAAATACGTTTCTCGAGCTTTTCGTCACCTTTGTATTCACCTTTTATGGTCAGATCCTTAATTTCCATTATAAATAGTATCAATGTTAGGTTAAAGACGAAAATAATGAAAACAGTTTATTGAGAGTCTTCTTTTTGACGAGTGGTTTTTACTTAAATTCAGTGGTTAATAGTAAGAAGTCATTTCAAACCAAAAGCCCATAGCTTAAATTCTGGAGATCGGTCAATTCTATTGAAAACACCTAAAACAAGACAAACTGTAAATAACCCATGTTGACGTGAAAGAAGGTTTTCGGTTAGGAACTGCAACCCGAATAAAACACCTAATGAAAAAACCAAGGTCAGTCTTTTCGGATTCTTTAAAAGAAAAAAAATAAAGGCTCCCAGGGAAATTAGCCCCAAAAGACCAAATGATAAAAGTTGATTCATGTATTCATTGTGGGTATTGTAAGTATGCTTGATCGCTAATGCTGGATTAGCTATACTGTAACAACCATTGAGAGCACTTTGAATATTTAAAGGTCCAAGGCCAAATATCCAATGTTGTTTACACAACTCCAGTGAACACTGAAAAATAGTTAGTCGGTCACTGGTACCCATTGTTCCAATAGACATTTGTCCAGAAAGAACATCGTAAAAGTTCACAAATCGAGTAAAAAGAACATCTCTTCCAAAATACACAAGAGGCAAAATCAATAAGCCGGCAAACAAGAAATATTTATATCTCTTTTTTAGCAGAAAGAGAATAATAACACTTAAAAATGTTGCAACTATGCTTGTTCTGGCCCCTGAAAAAACTATACCTGCTGATAGTATAAATAAAGAGAAGACATTGCCCCACTTCATAGAACTGGTTAAATCCCTGGATAATAAATCTCTTGTGAGGAGTATGACAGATGCACCAGAAAACAGAGAAAAGTAAGTTGGGTGAACATTCGTGATTTGTTCAAAAGATGTCCTCAAAGTAAAAAAATATGCCTCATGGGAAGTCCCTTCTCGTATGAAATGTTGAATATGCAGATATACAAAAACAAGAGATAATACAATGGAAGAGATAATAAAAATCAGTGATGCTCTTCTAATTGTTTTAAAATTAATACCTGGTCGCATCATAAATAAAATGGGACCTGCCAATAAAATTGCGCGTCTTTCAAATTCATACCAACCGGCAGAGGAATTGCTTGAAAATAAAAACGAGATCAAATAGTACAATCCAATTAACATTAGCGGAATGTAAAGCACATGATTTTTAAAAGTGAACTCCTTTTTACTGATAGATATATATAAAGCCGCAATAAAAGTAAGTATGAAAAGTATTGAACTAACATTCAATGGCAATAATGGGAATAAGAAGACTGCTGGGAACAGCCACTGAAATATTTTAGCTACTCCATTCAAGTAAATTAGGAGTTATTAAGAGCTGATTCTACAAAAGATTTAAACTCTTCTCTAAATCTCTTCCGTGAAAAACGAAGAGCATTCTCACGAGCACTTTCTGGCTCAAGAGTGTGTCGATCTTTTTCAAATTTTCTCACACCTTCCACGATGGATTCCACATCTTGTTTATCAAAGAAAAAGCCTGTCTTCCCTTCCTTTACTGTTTCTAAATACCCCCCTTTACGAAGAGCTAGAACAGGAATACCACAGGCTTGAGCCTCCAATGAGGTTATACCGAAATCTTCATTTGCAGCTAAGATTAAGGCTTTTGATTTTTGAAACTCTTTTCTCAGTTGCTCATTCCCTGTAAAACCAAGAAATTCAATATTATCATTGGCAGCTTCTTTGAGAGACAAGTATTCAGGGCCTTCTCCAATAATTTTTAAATGGAGGTTGGGCATCTTATTGAAAGCTCTAATAATTAAATCAATCCGTTTATAAGGAACCAGTCGTGAGACTACAATATATTGTGAGCGATCTTTCACAGTTATCCCATTTGGAATAAAGAATTCGGTATTAATTGGCGGATAGACTACTTGTGCATCACGTAAGTAATGATTCTTTATCCTCTTTGATACATAAACTGAATTTGCAGCAAATTTGGTTACCCTGTTTGCTGAGTGATGATCCCATTTTTTAAGTTTATCAAGCTGCCAATTTGCAATTTTCCTAACCCCTTTATTGGTAACGTGTTCCAAATATTCAGTTCTCATATCCCAGGCGTAACGAACCGGAGTATGGCAATAACATAAGTGTCTTTGACCATCAGTTATCTTAACACCCTTAGCTACAGCATGTGATGATGAAATAATCAAATCATATTTCGAGAGGTCGAAGGACTCAATAGCATATTTAAAAAAAGGAAAGAAATAACGATGATTTTTTCGAGCAAAAGGAAATTTTTGAAGAAACGATACTGTTATTTTTTTGTCTCCTAAAAACTCTTTTTGAAGTTCTGAAGACATATTGTTAAAAAGGGCATAGATATCTGCCTGGGGAAATGAACTAAAAATTTCTTTAAAAACTTGCTCAGCCCCACCCTTACCCATGAACCAGTCATGGACTATCGCTACTTTTAATTCTTTTCTTGTAGGCTTCAAAGTCAGGATTAATTCTTTGTGCGAATATAAATTAATTATTAAGATTTTGGAGAAGCTTACTTGCTGATTTATCAAAACTCAAATGTTCAGGAAAAGGGATAGTGTTCTTATTATCAGAGTAATAAATATCAGTCAAATCTTTTGAAAACACCTCTGTGTCTAAGGTGTTTGTATACTTGATAGAATTACCAAATAATTCTCTAAATACGGCTAAATCGTTAGCCAGAACTTGCTTTTTAAAAAACAACCCTTCAAGTATTGGTAACCCAAACCCTTCATAAAAAGAAGGTTGAACCACTACCTTACAACCTCTGTAGAGAGAACACAATTTTGCATCATTAATAACTTCTACCCATTTTATTCTCTCAGTATTTAACTTTTCAATGCCAGAAAAATGATGACTTCCTGATCCAACAATGTAAAGATTGACATTTGGTAAGTCAGCTTTAGAAAAAGCTTTAATCAATTGCCCTAATCCCTTCCTTGGGCTATGTGAGCCTACAGCTAGTATATATGGTGATTCAACACTGATATTCTCATCAAAATTAGACTTATCAAAATATACCCCGTTTGGTAAAACAAGAATATCTTTAGAGACTAAATTAAATTTATTGACTAATGCTGTCTTTGAAAACCCGCTCACGGTAGCTAGTTGTGATTTTTTTACAAGTTTAGGAATGATCCACCTGTACCAAAAACTAAAGCGTTTTGAGAACCACTCGGGATGATCAAAAACAGCTAAGTCATGTATTACGATAAAGTTACGAGAGTAAATCAATGGTGCTACGTTACAAAAGTTCAATAGAAAGGGGTTTCCACATCTTTTCAAATAACGTGGCAATTCAACCTGTTCCCAGAGAACACCTTTCTGTTTTCCTATTTCAACAAGTTCACCATATTCAAACTCCCTATCATGGTCTCTGTTTACAAGAATCTTAAGCTGACATCCCTTCTCATGTAAAGCCTTACACATCCCCCTTGCAAATCTTTGAACCCCTGTAACAGGTGCACTCAAGAATTTTCCATTTATCCAAAGAATCTTATCGTTATTCACAAAAATTTAATTTTACTTTTGGCCGAATTTCATGAGCAATTCCACAATTATACCGAATGCACACATCTTAATGAATTTGATAAAACGCAATATGATGTTGCGTTATAAAAATTCACTACTTGGTTATTTATGGTCTTTTATAACCCCTTTGCTCTACCTTTTAATTTTTCACTTTGTTTTTTCTCAAGCATTTCAGGGAATGCGAAGTTATTCACTCTACGTACTCTCAGGGTTAATTCTATGGCAATTTTTCTCCAATGCCAGTAATCAATGTATTCAGAGCTTGATTGCGAATGCCGGAGTAATTAAAACAATAAATGTCCCCATCGTTGTCTTTCCTGTGTCAACTGTTTTAACCGAGACGTTTAACATGGTTTTAGTATTTGTTCCTTTTTTTGGGTTGATGATATTTTTTGGATTGCAGTTCAGTATTCACACACTGATGGTAATCCCAGTCCTTATTCTAATAGGGATGTTCAGCTTAGGATTAGGTTTAATATTAGGAACACTGAATGTTTATTTACGCGATATTTCAATTTTATGGAATTCAATTAATCCAGCTCTCTTCTATCTCACTCCAGTAGCATACACTCTTGACTTTGTTCCTGACAGCTACCACCCAGTATTAAAGCTCAACCCTCTTTTTCATTATTTTAAAATGATGCGTGATGCTTTGTATCACAATCAATTCTCTGACATCACTACGATGATGATAGCTTTTACCTGTTCAACAGTTACCTTTTTACTCGGAGTTTTTATATTTAACAGGCTCAAACCCGGTATTATCTCAAACGTATAATGAGTGCAGATCAACATATCATATTTGACAAAGTAAACTTGAGTTACTACACTTTTAACCAGGGTGTTAATTCGATAAAAGATCTGTTTGTATCAAAGAAAATATCAAAAATATTCGAGAAAAAACGCATCCTTGAGGATATAAACTTGTCTATTCCTAAAGGTCAAACTGTGGGCCTACTTGGCAGAAACGGGTCTGGTAAAAGTACATTCTTAAAAGCTGTTGCAGGTATGTTAATACCATCTACCGGACAAATAACTGTAAATGGTAAAGTAGCCCCTATTTTAGCTATTGGAGCTGGTGTTGAAATGGAGTTGTCAGGTTATGAAAACATCAAGTTAACAGGAAGTCTAATGGGCTTTTCAAAAAAGGATTTAGAAGAAAAGGGAAATGAAATAGCTTCTTTCTCAGAGCTCACTGACGATGAACTGAAAAAACCACTCAAGACTTATTCTACAGGAATGCTGAGTAGGTTGAGTTTTAGTATTGCTGTAGCGAATAACCCCGAAATCCTTATTGTTGATGAAGTCCTTGCAGTTGGTGATGAAGGTTTTCAAAAAAAATGTATGGGTAGAATAGATGAAATTAAATCATCTGGTAGTACGATCCTTTTCGTTTCACACAATGTGAGCGATGTAAAACGAATTTGTGACAGAACAATTTGCCTTGATCACGGTGCTGTAATATTTGATGGCGATGTAGACAAGGGAATAGAAATTTATCAATCACTTTTTAGAGTATGAGAAAGCCTCTTCTATCGATTATTATTCCATGTTATAATTTAGGAAGATACCTTGAAGAATGTCTTGAGTCATTTGATAATGAGATCAAGGATGTTGAAGTCCTTATTCTTGATGATGGGTCTACTGATGAGCAAACCAGGTCAGTCTTAAAAGAAATCGCACAAAAAGGTTATCAGGTCTTTTGGCAGGAAAATCAGGGTGTTGAAACGACTCGAAATAACCTCATAAAAAAGGCCAAGGGAAAATACATACTACCGGTAGACCCAGATAACACTATTTCAAACGACTACATTCAAAAGGGAATTGAAATTCTCGAAAGCCATGATGAAGTAGGAGTTGTTTATAGTGATGTAATACATTTTGACGAAGAGAAAGAAACTCGTGTTAAACTACCAGACTTAGAGCCTGGACGCTTACTTGTTGTCAACTACATCGATAATTGTGCAGTTTTCAGAAAGGAAATATGGGAAAAGTCTAATGGATATGATCAAAACATGCCTAAATCCGGCTATGAGGATTGGGATATGTGGATGAATGCTCTCGAACAAGGTTGGAGTTTTTATCACATCAATGATTTTTTATTTCGTTACAGACTTAGAGAGGGCTCTCTTGTTCAGTCTGCAAGAAGTGAAGAAAATCATATACAGAATTACAACTATCTATTAGAAAAGCACAAATCACTTTTTGGAAAGTACCATGATCAATACCAATATTTCGTTGGTGTTAAAATAGCTGAGTTCAGTGAAGGTATTCGTGAAAATGAGAAGAACTTCAAAAAAATATTAGCAGATACAAAAGCTGACTATCAACACACTCAAAAGGAATTAAGGTCTGCGATTGACGACAAACAAGCCCACATTGAAAATGTAGAATCTGAAAAGAACAAACTTTCAGAACAATTAAAGCATATTTCAAATCAGTTGAAGCATGCTATGGATAGTCTTCTCAGGACTCAACAGAGACTCAATCAAATTCAGTCCATGCCACTTTTCAAATTTGCCAAAGAGCTAAAAATTCTTTTGAGCAGGTTTAGATCTAATAATAGTATGGACAAGTCTCAAAACTTTTTCCGAAAAATCGTAGTCGCTTTTTCAAAAAAATCACTTCAGGTTATTCGCAGGTTCATGGCCAAAATATTCAAACACATTTACCTGGCATTAGAAGAAGCTCGGGTTGTAATTGTTGAAGCAGGAAAAGGTGGCCTGGCCTACAGCGAAGATCCATACATGAACTGGATTGAACAACAGAGACCCAAAGAAGATGACTTATTAAAGCAGAGAGTTAAGTCAGGAAAATGGGACAATCCACCTTTTATGTCTGTCGTAATTCCTGTTTATAACCCACCAATAAAATATTTCAAATCAGCAATAGACTCTGTTATGCAGCAATCCTATGAGAACTGGGAACTCATTTTATCAGATGACTGTTCTACTGATCCTAAGGTGAAAAAGACACTCGAAGAGTACAGGAAGAAAGATCCCAGAATTAAGGTTGTATACCGAAAAGAAAATGGACATATTTCAGCTGCCTCTAACTCAGCACTTAAAAAAGCTGAAGGCGACTTCACTGTACTGATGGATCAAGACGATTTACTTTCATTAAACGCCCTTTATGAAGTAGCTAAAGTAATTGTTGATAACCCTAATTCAGACCTCATTTATACAGATGAAGATAAGATTGACGAAAGTGATCATCACAGCTTTGCTCACTTTAAGCCTGACTGGTCTCCAGAGAGTTTACTTTCCAGGAATTACCTTGGCCATCTAACGGTTTTCAGAACCAACATAATGCGAAAAATTGGCGGCTGGCGAGTTGGTTTTGAAGGGAGTCAGGACTATGATTTGGTACTGCGTTTTACAGAACAAACTAACAACGTTTACCATATCCCCAAAGTGCTCTACCATTGGCGCGTTCACGAGGAATCTACAGCTTCATCTGAAGAGGCAAAGCCGTATGCCTTCATGGCAGCTCAAAAGGCTCTGACTGAAGCTCTCGAAAGAAGAGAAATACCGGGAAAAGTAGATTTCCTCGATGGCTTTCGTGGTTATTCAATAAGGCTCAATGTTCACGATGACTCAAAAAAAGTTTCAATTATTATTCCTACAAAAGATAAAGCTGATGTACTTGAAACCTGCATTGAGTCTATTTTTGAAAAAACGACCTATCCTAACTTTGAAGTAATCGTAATCGATAACAACAGTGTTGAACAGGATACATTCGAGCTTCTAAAAAAATGGCAAAATGATGAACCTAACAGGTTTAAGACTGCCCGCACTGAAGAACCATTTAATTTCTCCTACCTCATGAATTTTGGTAGAAAAAATGCAACAGGAGAATATTTAGTCTTGCTCAATAACGATACTAAAATTATTTCTAATGACTGGCTCGAAGGGATGATCGAACAAGCTCAACGTGATGAGATTGGTGTAGTTGGTGCAAAATTACTCTATCCTAACGACACTATTCAACATGCAGGAGTAGTCATTGGCCTGGGAGGTGCTGCAGGTCATATACTGGTAGGCGAACACAGGGAAGGTCCGGGATATTTTAATTACGTAAACCTGCTAAACAATTACTCTGCCCTTACCGCTGCTTGTTTTATGGTCAAAACCGAAGTCTTTGATCAATTAGACGGGTTTGACGAACAATTTGCTGTAGAATACAATGATGTAGACTTTTGCTTGAGAGTAATGAATGCAGGATACCGAAATGTGTATGTGCCTAACGTTGAAGTTTACCATTTTGAATCTATCTCCCGTGGACATCCTCACCTTACAAAAGAGTCCATGAATAGACATAAGAGTGAAATCAAGATGCTACGTGATCGCTGGGAAAAATATATAGAGAACGATCCTCATTACAATCCCAACCTTAGCTTAGGAGCTCATGATTTTAGAATGAAATTTTAAGCACTTTTGAAAAGAAGTTCTTGTTTGAGTAAAATATATCCTTCGTTTCAATAAGCTCAAGGCCAAGATGAAAAAGCGTAAAGCATAATACTATGTAAAAAACAACTTTTTTATCTCTGAAAAAACCTGAAACAGAATCTACAAACGAGAATAAAAAAGGGAATAACATTCCAAGCATAAGCCTTCCAGAGACAAAAATAGGAAACGCTTTACTGGGGTAAACGCAATTTCCAAAATCATATCTAACACTCAAAAAAGCGAACAATAAAAAATAACCGATATAACTAAACCAGGAAATCCTTCTAATATTATTGAGAAGTCCATGATAATTCGATAAGTAGTATGACCTCACTGCAAAAACCAGCAAAAGAAGAGTTGTAATTATCGTTACATAATAAGTTGAAAAAGAGCTGTAAATATCAGTTCCCTCCCACAAGCTTTCACCCAGCCACCACGATTGCCATGTCTTAGTGAAAAAATTACTCATTCCTCCAATTGATGTTATTACATGGGGAAAATAATTTTCAACTTCCTTTGCTGTCCAACCTAACACTTTTACCTTTTCTTTCGTTGCAAACAATCCAACTCCGCTACTCACCCGATTGATGAAACCTGGTAGCATTAATAAAATCATCAGTAAAATACTAATCGGTAAGTAAAAAAACCTTTTCCATCTAACTTCTATTCTCCCAAACAACAACAATAAAAAACCACAACATACTATTATTAACCCTGATGCTTTTATCAAAATAGTCAACGCTCCAGTAAGAGCGACTAGTAACAAGTTTTTTAATGTAAAATGCTGATAAGACTTTACTGCAAAAAGTAAAAAGACCACAGCTGACAATGCACTTAGAATGTCAACATTTATAAAATAATAAATCGATTGTGGGATACCTAGCAGTAAAACTCCACACGATAAAGCTAAAGCTCTGTTTTGAAAAACCTGCATACCCAAAGTTATAGCCCAAAACGCCAGGAAAAAAGCCAGTACAACATTGACGAAACGCAAACTATATATTTTCAGGTAAGGATTCAGATCATCAGGTAAAGCGTAAAACATCCATCCTAGAGGTTTGAAATAGAAAGGAGATGAATGTGTTTGTTGATGGGTTGTCTTTGAAAAGAAAGAAAAATACCCTTCGAAATCATCTTGATATTGGAGTTTTAAAAGTGGGACAAAATCTTCATTTTGAAACTCACCCAACAAATACTCTTTAGACTGTACTTTATGGGCTAACTCTAAAGTTAATGTGTCAAAGTAATAGTTTCTATCTTCATAAGAATATCCTTTACCCTGTTTTAAAACAGTATCAAAATTAGGAAGCTCATCAGTGGTATTAAAAAGAGGATAAGCCATCGCAAAAAGCAAAACCTTTAAAGCAAATAATAAAGCAATTGTCCACTTTAAAGTGGAAAACCCTTTCTTTGAAAATAAATTTGCTCGTAATAATTTAGACATGCGATTCTGAAAATTTGAAACAGCCATCTAAATTGAACAATTTTATTGAATGAATATAACAAAAAGTCACTATTTCATTGTAGGGTTAAGTGCTGTATTACTCAAAGTTTTCCTATTTATCGCTGTTCCTCCATCAGTATTATACGATGACCATTTCCAGCCTGGTAAATTGATTTATTTGCTGGAAAGACTCCCATCACCTAAAATGTGCTTTGAATGCTTTCAACCACCTTTTTTTTATTTGCTCCAGGCCATTGGTATAAAATTCGTACATTTTTTTTCTAATGATGAGTATGTGGTCCATAAAGCCTTACAGAGTTTAACTTTATTGTTTTCTATTGGCATAATCCCCACAACAAAGATTTTTCTCGATCAAATCACCAAGAATAAATTCAATAAGCTCTTAATCTTTACACTAATTGCATTCCTACCAAGATTGCTTTTTATAACACCCACTCACGGTAATGATACTGCAGTAATCTTCTTTGTTTTGGTTTCATCAATATTTACCATCAAATACTTCAAAAAATCAACATTAAGAAATGGTTTAACTCTATCCCTGTTTACTGGTATTGCTGTAATGACCAAATCAACTGCAATTATTCTCATTCCAGCCGTTCTTATCATAACTCTATTATCAGGAAAAAAAATCATTTCGGTCAGAACCATCGGCAATGCAAGCCTTCCTCTTTTGTTTCCAATTCTCCTGTTCATATCTCACAACATGTGGAAGACTCAATACATTACGAACCCTTTCGAAATGAACATGAAAATAATGAATATTGATATACCTCAAATTCCAGGCAAAAGAGATGTTTTCACATTTAAACCATGGACATACTGGCATACCCCTCTTATTTCAAAAGAAAACTCAAAATCTCTATGGACTAATCTGTTTATCCAAACATGGAATGAGAGTGAGCCAAAGCTAACAAGCATCTGGATGTCAGACAGTTTCGAAAACCGATACCAAACCCATATAAATTATCGTGATCAAAATATCACGCTAAACTGGAGTGAGTTGCCTGATTCAATTTTTATTTACTCAAAAGTAGGGTTGATATTAGGTACTCTTTTTTTAATTCTCTTCATATATGGATGCTTCCAATACTGCTTCAATACAAAACACAATTGGTCTTCTCCTCTGTTTTGGGGATTTGTAACTATGCTTACAGTTAATTTGATAGGAATCATAAAACTCACCGGAGATTACCCTCTATACTCTTTCATGAAAATGACTTTTTTGCTCACTTCGATTCCTGCATTAATCTATTTTACATCTAAAATCATAACTGGCTTACAAGCTATTATCAAAAAAGTGTTGACAGTACTTGTGCTCCTATTAACTTTATACAGCACTATCATATCTGTTCACCTTACATACAGCTATTTAACATCATGAGAAAATGGCTTAACATAAGTGTCTTTTTTACAATCTACCTGGTTATTTCAGTATTTCTTATCCCTGAATACGGAGTTGGCTGGGATGATGAATTCATGCGTGATAATGCAGTTAGAAACCTTGAGTGGGCCCTGGAATTTTTAAAAGGTAACTATGAAAATAAAGCAGAAATTTTCAGGGGAAATATCGATGAGCACGGTCCGGCTTTTCAATTTGTACTACTAGCTGTAGAGCAAATTTTTAACCCAAAGACCAAGCTTTCACAAGTACTGTTAAGACATTACACTTCTTTCGCCCTATTTGCCTTCATGAGCTTATTTTTTTATAAAACCTTAAGGATAAGTAATCTCAACAAACCTCTATCTCTAATAGGTTGGAGTTTGTTGGTCATGTATCCCAGAATTTTTGCTCACTCTATATTCAACACAAAAGACCCTATCTTAATGGTCGTTTTTGTGTTATTGCTCTATTTAGTTCTCAAGGCGCAAAAAGAACATTCAATGAGGTGGTATGTCTTGTTTGGTATTCTATTTGGCATTGCGATTGATATTCGAATTATAGCAGGTATAATGGCCATTCCATTTTTCATATTTGCTATACTTCTAACCAGACAATCAATGATTGATAAGTTCAAAAAACTATCCGTATCAGTTGGAATCACCATTGGTTCAATGGTTATTTTTTGGCCTTTTTTATGGGACTCTCCATTACTTCTTCTACTTGATCAGTTCAATGTAATCACCGAAGTGAAACAACTAAACATGACTCTTTTCAACGGTGAATTTTACATGCCTGGAAAAGCCCCCTGGTACTATTTACCTGTCATATTAGTCATCACTATACCAATACCAGTTACCTTACTATTCATAACTGGACTCATTAAGCTTAGTAAGCTAAAAGTTTTAAGTAAATTAGATCCCATCAATCAATCATTACTGGCCTCTTCGTTCATCATTGTTTTTATAACATTACTTGCTTCAATGGTATTATCTCCTGTGTTCTACAATGGATGGCGTCACTTTCAGTTTTTATGGCCTTTTATACTTACAATTGCTTTGTTCGGTATTCAAATAGTAAACGGCAAAAATACCAAGCGAGTACCTTTAGAAATTTCAGGATTCCTTTTTATCCTGTTAATTTCATTGAACCTCACTTTACATCCTTTTGGGCACATTTATTTCTCAGGTTTTGGATGGGGATATGACAAATTGGAAAGAAACTACGAATGTGATTATTGGGGACTTGGGTTTTATCAAGCTTGGCAGTTCTTGACAAAATCTGTTGATGGAGACGAAAAAGTTTCGGTGTTTGTATCAGATAAACCTGGAAAATACAATTATGAATTACTCCCCGGTTCTGACCGTGAAAAATTCACAATTGTAAACAATATAGAATCAGCTGATTATTTTATTACCAACTATAATCATTTTATGACATTTAATACACCGTTATGGCATCAGCTTTATTTTGGTGAACAGTCTAGTTTCTCTAATCCTATCTTTGAAAGAGGTGTTTTAAACTCCAGATCTATTGCAATTTACAAGTTGAAATAGTATCTAAATGTGTTTGGTAATAATCCTGAACTTTTGGAGAGTTTGGTTTCATCAAATCAACAATAAACCGTTCCATAATTTCATGAATTACAAAATCTGGATATCCATTTTTATAAACTTTTTCATTGAAATCATGGCTCCATAAGTAAGATACTTTGTGGATGTGTAAATTCAAATATGGAATTAAATAATTTGAATACGAGTCACGATAAACGTAAACTTCAAAGTCATTCTCAACCTTGTTATTCTGGTAAGTTAAGGGTGCATATTTAAAGGTGATATCTTTGAAATTTGTGTCATTAATCTGGATTATATCTGTGGGGAAATTTGGTACAATTAAAACCTCTTTTCTAGGTAACAAATTATTCAATCCAATAAGAGAAGTTAAATCTCCCTCATTGTTTTTATAACGTGAAACTTTAAAATCTTTTAATGGATATGCAGAACCAAGTTGAGAATAATGACTGGACATGGAATCAATTAACATCTCATATCCATAATAAGCTCCCAATAAGTTCCAATGTGAATCTCTTCGATAATATATTTCATTTTCTTTCCTGGCTTCTTCCAATGTTTTTCTTGCATCGTAGAATCGTAAGTCAGTAGAGTCCCTCAAATAACTTATAACCTGATCTAATTTTGAAGGGGAGTTTTCAGGTTTCATAGATTCGGGAAGTTTATCCGAATAAACAGTGTGTTTTAACGGCACAAAAAACAGGTAATAGTCAGAGCCATGTTGAGTAATCCAATGATTCCGTTCCTGGAGATTTCTCGCAATTTTCTTTAACTCTTTATCTTTTAGTGGTTTTCTGTTTTTTACAAATTCAGCTATTTGTTCACCCTGGTAAAACATCCAGGATTCCTCTCCAATCTTAATTGGAGAGAGGTCTCCCGTTTCATCAAACAATATAACTTTATAAGCATTGCTCAAAAGAATCATCAAGTTCCTTCCTCCAAAGTGATCACTCAAGTAATTATCGATTGAAGAAGGCCACTCATCGAGTTTCTTACTGTAAATAGAATCGGAAATGGCAGCAGGGCGTTTTTCTTCAGAAAAGTAGTGAGATGGAGATGATACTAACCAAATTAATCCCGGTAAAAATATAATGGCCAAAAACAAAAGAATAAACACTATCTCAATTTTTCCTGCTACACGTTTTTGGTTGTAGACTTTAAGAAGAAAGGATAATACAAAAATCCATACACTAAAAGCCATGAAATAATGGGCCCTGTATAACAATCTATCCATTGCTCTATACCATGTCAAATTCTGACCAGGAATTTGAAGATAAGCTTTAGTGTCATAAGCATTAAAACTAATTTTCTCATCTTCAGATTCAGTCAATATTGACCGATGAAAAAAGGCCCCCTTTTTAATTAGTTCTTCTCCTGAAAATCGAACTTGAAAAATTGAATTTTCAATTTCAATAGCTCTCAGGTTATAGGTTTTATCAGTTCCGTCTAATGAAAGGGCTATGGTGTGGTAAGGTTCTTCCATTTTTAATGATATAGGAATCGCGTATTCATCTCCGGGATTTACCATTATTGATCGAGAATCGGTTTTTCCCGGCTCTTTAAAATACTGAATACCATAAACATTCTCTGCTTCACCTTCCCATTTAACATTTAACTCTGTCCTATTTGGATTTTCCCATAAATTGCGAAAAACTGTGTAAGTAATAATGCCTGTAGAAAGTGCAATGAGCTGAAAAATAAAATATTGCTTAATGTTATAATCTGTACTGATGTTCATCAGGCTATTAAATAGCCAAAAACTCCCCAAAAACAATAAAACATAAATGCTTCCCCTTACTAATAAAGGACGAACGGGAGAAATAATAATGTCTCGTGAATTAAAATGAGCAACTTTATTCAACTCCTCACTATTCTGCCCTTCTCTCAACTTGAACCAGGCTTCATTAGGTGGATCTGACCAATAGCGTTCATACCAATCAAATTGGTATCTGACTCCCTTAATTTCAATGTCTTCCCAATTATTGGTCAAAATTAGCATTTGACATTCAGGGGTTGTTTTAACTCCTAATACCTGATTGTAAATTGCCCTTGATGACATTTTATCAAGAGTGTCTCCCCTTGCTATTGAAACGAGTTCAATTGATGTTGTATCATCAGAATATGCTTCTATCTGAACATAGTGATTACCATTCCTCCGTTCCAGAGCAAAAGCGAATAGAACAACTAACAATAAAGCCATGAAAATGGCATTGCCAAGCTTTAATATGTCTCTGTTCAACTTCATCAAAAACGGTAATAAATGAATGGATTATAAGTACTTGTTGCTATCTCAAGGCAACACAACACGAATAGGATTAGTAATACAGTGTATTTTAATGTTGAAAGGCTTCTTGTATACCTATGATTATCTCGCAGTAGACTTGACCACCAGTTAAATGAAAAAAGGACACCTGCTATTATAGCTGTAATTTGCCAACTGGTTACATTTACCGTAATAGAAGATAAATCCATCTCAAATAAAGTTATCGTATACTGTAGAGCTTCAGAAAACGATTCTATTTTAAAAAACACCCATGCTACCATAACAACCAGCATGGTGTATATATGATTGAATACCGGTATTTTTGGTAGGTGTTTTTTTAGACCAACTCGCTCGATTAACATGAAAAAACCGTGAAATAGACCCCAAAAAACAAAGCTCCAACTCGCTCCGTGCCATAGGCCTGTCAAAAAGAAAATCGTAATAAGATTGAAGTAAGTTCTACCAGTCCCCTTCCTGTTTCCTCCTAGTGGAATATAAACATAATCCCTAAACCAGGTAGAAAGCGATATATGCCATCTTCTCCAAAATTCCTGAATGCTTTTAGATTTGTAGGGATAATTAAAATTCTCGTGGAAATTAAATCCAAATATCTTCCCGAGGCCTATTGCCATATCTGAATATCCAGAGAAATCATAATAAATTTGAAGAGTGTAAGCTATCAATCCTATCCATGCAGTTGGAGTATTGATTCCTGCCTCTCCCATCATGATATTATCAGCTAACTGACCTGCTGGGTTTGCTAAAAGCACTTTTTTTGATAAGCCTGTAATAAACCGTTCTGTTCCATTTCGAAATAATGCAAAATGATGTACCCTTCGATTCAGCTCGGTAGCTATATGATGATATCGTACAATTGGTCCGGCTATAAGCTGGGGGAACAGGGAAATGAATAATGATAACCTCAGAGGGTTCTTTTGCACATGTGCATCTTTTCGCCAAATATCCACCAAATAACTGATTGCCTGAAAGGTAAAAAAGGAAATCCCGATTGGTAAAGGCAAATTAGGCTGATCTATTTTGTTGTCACCCGATAACAATAAGTTGAAATTCTGTACTATAAAATCGCTGTATTTAGCAATGATGAGAATTATCAAATTGATAACGACTCCAATAATAAGAGGCGTTTTGCCATATCTCCTGTTTTCTAAAAAAAGACCTGTAACATAATTTACAACACAAGAAAACAACATTACAAGAACAAAGACGGGCTCTCCCCATGCATAAAAAACCAGGCTGGCTAATAGCAATACTACATTTCTAAACTTTGTTCCTGGCAGTAAAAAATACAAGAGCAATGTTAGCGGGAGAAAGAAAAATAAAAATACAATCGAACTAAATACCATAGGTCACTCTATGAACCAGAATCTATAAATAATTGTTGTTTGAGACGCCTAAAATAAGACATTAAAACTTCACACTATCCAGAAGTGATTACATATAAAATCGATGTTGTTTTCACAACTTTTAAAAAAATAAACTCTGGCAGAGAACTTTTTTGAAAAATTGAAAAAACATTTAACTGATACAATTTTTTGATGCTGGTGAATGATTAGATAATTTACCTCAATATCATCAAATCTCCTTCTTTGGTTCCTGAATTCCCGTTGACATCAGTATATTCAATAATCCAGAAGTAGGTTCCGTCAGATGCTTTGTGAGCATCCCACATGATTGTTTTGAAATCGCTTTCAAACATTTTTTATCCCCATCTATTGTAGATGATAGTAATCATACATCGCTACCACTTACTCTCAACTAAATTCTACTTTTGCCAAAATTCATTGATTTGGCACAGGAAAACATCTCCATAAAGGACCTAAAAAAAGGTCGCTATTTCACTTTTCATATTGAAGACATGGCTTTTGGCGGAAAAGGCATTGCTCGTATCCCTACCGAGAATGGAAACTACACTGTTTTTGTAGCAAACTCTATTCCGGGGCAAACGGTCAGAGCCAAGGTTGTGAAGCGCAAAAAGAATTACGCTCAATGCAAACTCGCTGAAGTCCTCGAGCGATCTTCAAATGAAGTGGAAACGCCTTATCAACCTATTCCGGGAGCTCCATTCGCTAACTGGCCATTGGCTGAGCAGCACGCTCATAAAAAAGATTCCACATTTGAACTATACAAACGAATAGGCGAACAAACTGATCTCGAATCAAAGTTTGACGAGTTCATTCCTTCACCGCGCGACTGGCATTACCGCAATAAAATGGAATACAGTTTTTCGCAAGTGATCTGGGATACTGAGAAAAACGAAAACTACAACGATTTTGGTCTCGGTTTCAAACATCGCGGACAATGGCTCAGCGTTGAAAACATGAATGCTGATTCGGGTTTGTTCGATGCCGATGTAGAAAATCAATTCAAAGATCTCCGCGAATACTTAAATAGTACAGGACTTCCTGCATGGCATCCTGCTCGTCACAAGGGATTTTACCGCTACATCAACATCAGGAAAAGTTTTAGTGAAGACAAACTACTCTTCAACCTCACTACATCATCTTCTCATCTTGAGGAATTTGACAAAGAAAACTTCGTTTCAAAACTGATAGAATTATTTGGAGAAGATCGCCTGGCCGGAATCTTGCACACGATACACGACAGCCTTGGGGACAGAGCTTTTGACAAAGATGCTGAAACACACCTGCTATACGGAGAACCGATTATTCACGAAAACCTCCTCGGTTTAGATTTTGAAATGAGCATCAACAGCTTCTTTCAACCCAACCCGGCTGCTGCACAAAAACTCTATCAAAAAGCCGTTGACTACGCTCTTTCCGGCTCTGACCGTGGCAATGAAGAAGTAATTCTCGACCTCTTTTGCGGAACTGGAACTATCGGTCAGATCCTCGCTTATCAAAGCAACGGAGCAAAATCCATCATTGGTGTAGACATCGTGGAAAGTGCCATAGAAAATGCGCGAAAAAATGCTGAGCTCAACGAGTTGAAAAATCTAACGTTTTTCGCAGCTGATGTAGGTAAGTTTTTACTCGAATACCCGGAATACAAAAACACCATCAATACCCTTGTGCTCGACCCTCCCAGATCAGGAATTGCACCAAAAACACTGAAGCGCGTCATACAACTCGAAGCCTGCAGGATCGTTTATATATCGTGTAATCCGGCAACACAGGCCCGTGACTTTGTGCATTTGAATGAAAGTGGCTATATTCTCAAAAAATTTAGCGTAGTGGATCAGTTCCCGCACACCGCACACGTAGAAACAGTTAGCTTGTTTGAGAAAGAGTAAATGAACATGGAAGAAACGAGATTTGGGAAGAAGTTTTGGGAAAGTAAGTGGAAAAACGGTGAAACCGGTTGGGATATTGGCGAAATTTCTCCTCCATTAAAATTGTATATCGATCAGTTGAAAAACCACGATCAACGCATTTTGATTCCCGGATGTGGACAATGCTATGAAGCTTCATATCTACATGAAAAAGGATTTAAAAATGTTCACACTTTAGACCTTTCAACCTGCGCACTGGAAAAATTTCAGGATGCCAATCCAAATTTCCCAAAAGAACACATTCACAACGAGGACTTTTTTGATCACGATGGAGAGTATGACCTCATCATCGAACAAACGTTTTTTTGCGCTCTTGATCCTTCACAACGAAGAGATTACGTCCACAAAATGTATGACTTACTAATCCCAAAAGGAAAACTCGTGGGATTGCTCTTTGACGATCCGCTTTCAAAAGACCGCCCTCCTTTTGGTGGTTCTAAACACGAATATCTCAACCTCTTCAGTCATAAATTCACCATCGATCTTATGGAAACGGCACACAACTCCATTTTACCCAGGAGAGGACGCGAGCTATTTTTCATTTGCACAAAACCGCTTGAGTAGTAATTTAAATTGTGGTTAAAAAACCCACTGTGTTTATATGATTACAAAACACGTGCTACTTTTGTGGTATGAAATCACTGGTAATTGTAATCATCAGTTTATCGCCTTTAATAAGTCTCGCTCAGGAAAAAATTGAGCGGGAAAAGCGAATTAACTCCAATGAAGTTCCATCCAAAGCCCTCGATTGGATTGATGATGCTTACGAAGATATTGAGAACAAAATCAAGTGGTACTTTGAAGAATCATCAGGCAGTTACAGCTATGAAGCTAAGATGAAGTTCATGGATGATCTCCATAGCGTTAAGTTTGATACACTTGGACAAATTAAGGACATCGAAATCATCAAAGAGTGGAACGAGCTTCAACCAAATGTGAGAGAAAACATCCAGAAATACTTCCAATCAAACTTCAAAAAATTCAAAATCCGCAAGATCCAAATACAGTTCACCGGTGATGAAGATGACCTTGAAGACTTGATCGATGAAAACGAATTTGAAGATCTCACAATTCGCTACGAGATCGAATTTTACGGCAAAACCGAACAAAGCAAAAAAATATGGGAAGGCCTTTTTGATGATGATGGCAACTTCATCCAAAAACGCGAAATAATCCTCAACAGTTCTAACAACCTCAACTTTTGATGCGTACTCTCCTGCTTTTCATATTCCTAATTGCCAGTCTGTGCAGTTTTGGTCAGAGCCCAACCTCCATCTTCGGTTTCTTCCCTGAAGCGCAATTGAGCTACAAAACAAAAAGTGGGTTCAAGTTAAGTACCAAAACCGAATCACAGCATGGAGTAATCAACACTTCCCCAGAAATGAATCCCGAATACGACTACTACCACAACCAAACAGATTTACAGGGATTTATTGGAAAATCCATCAACCCATTTGTTTCATTGACTGTAGGCTATCAATACCGTATAGATCCACAATCAAACAACAGCAACCGATCCATTCAACAAATCTCATTTGTACAACCGCTAACAGGCATCAAACTCGGTCACAGGATCAGAACCGATCAAACTTTCGCTTCTGAAGAAAGTCCCGAATTTCGCGGCAGATACAGGCTATCAGCTGAAATTCCGCTATCAGGTCAATCGCTGGATCCAACCGAATTCTATTGCATATTATCAGATGAAGGAATCATCAGCTATCAAAATGATGATGCCGGCTTTGAAAACCGATTCGTGATCGGAATGGGAAAATTACTCACTAAACACCAAAAAGTACAAATCGCACTCGATTTCCGCACCGATAAGTTTTCTGATCCCTCAATTCGTCACAGAACATGGTTCAAATTTGCCTGGTACGCCAGTTTTTCAGCAAATAAATAATTCGGCTATTCACTAATTTCCACATCAGTTAGCGAAATTCTACCCAAACACTTTTTAAGAGGCGTGAACAATTTACCTTTGCAGCCTTTTAGAATTGAATATGAAAGAGATTGATCCGGAAATGAAGATTGCGATTAACGAGGAACAAACACTCGAGGTGTATGGAGCTCGTGCACACAATCTCCGTGACATAAATGTTACCATACCACGCGAAAAGCTCGTTGTAATTACTGGCCTATCTGGATCCGGTAAGTCCAGCCTCGCTTTTGACACCATATACGCTGAAGGACAAAGACGCTATATCGAGAGTTTTTCATCCTATGCCCGCCAGTTTTTGGGTAAAATGGAACGACCCGATGTTGACAAAATAACCGGCCTGGCTCCGGTTATCTCAATCGAGCAAAAAACAGTCAACAGAAGTCCGCGCTCTACGGTCGGAACCATTACCGAAATCTACGACTTCATGCGTCTCCTATTTGCCAGAGCCGGAGAAGCGTTCTCCTACAAGACGGGAGAAAAAATGGTGAAATACACCGATGAGCAGATTCTGGATCTGATCATGGAAGACTACAATGAAAAACGCGTACTCGTTTTAGCTCCTGTAGTACGTGGCCGCAAAGGGCATTACCGCGAACTCTTTGAAAACATCGCCAAGAGAGGGTACTTGCGCGTTCGAGTAGATGGCGAAGTAAAAGAGATCACTCACGGGATGAAACTCGATCGCTACAAAGTTCACGATATTGAAATTGTGGTAGATCGCATAAAAGTTGACCAAAATACTCGTAAGCGAATTGGCGACAGTGTGAAAACAGCTATGAAACAAGGTGGCGGACTCATCTCTATCATGGATTATGAGAGTGAAGAAGTTAAGCATTACTCGCGCACACTGATGTGTCCCACAACCGGTATTTCCTATGACGATCCTGCTCCCAACCTCTTCTCTTTTAACTCGCCATACGGAGCCTGCAAAAAATGCAACGGACTGGGCGAAGTGAGCGAAGTAGATCTCGATAAAATTATTCCCGATAAAAAGATATCGATCAAGCGTGGCGGTATAGCTCCTTTAGGTGAAGAAAAAAATACATGGATTTTCAAGCAAATTGTACTCATAGGGAAAAAGTACGGTTTTAAATTGTCAGATCCGATCAAGAAGATTCCAGAAAAAGCACTCGATGCAATTCTGTACGGAACAGACGAGCAATTCACCTATAAAGATGATTATGTTGGCATTAGCAAAAATGTCACAATCAAATTTGAAGGAGTTGTCAACTGGATTGTACAGCAGTACAACGACAAGCCAACAAAAGGATTTGAGCGCTGGGCTCAAGGTTTCATGAATAAAGTTCCATGCCCTTCATGTAAAGGTGCCCGACTCAAAAAACAGGCTTTACACTTTAAGATTGATGGTAAAAACATCGCTGATCTGGCTCAGCTCGATATCATTCAACTGAAAGAATGGTTCAGTGATGTTGAGTCACGCATGAGTGAAACCCAAAAAATAATCGCAAAAGAAGTTTTGAAAGAAATTCGCTCTCGCATTGACTTTCTCCTTGATGTGGGACTCAATTATCTCACGCTACACCGCAGCTCCAAATCACTATCCGGTGGTGAAGCACAACGAATAAGGCTGGCAACGCAAATTGGTAGTCAGCTCGTGGGTGTGCTCTACATCCTCGATGAGCCGAGTATTGGTTTACATCAACGTGATAACCACCGTCTCATCAATGCACTCAAAGAATTGCGCGATGTGGGGAATTCCGTTATCGTGGTAGAGCACGACAAAGACATGATCCTCGAAGCCGATCACGTTGTGGACATTGGTCCGCGAGCTGGTGTGCACGGTGGAAAAATCGTTGCTGAGGGAACTCCTGATCAAATCAAACAAGCCGATTCACTCACCGCTGATTATCTACAGGGGCGAAAAGAAATTCCGGTTCCGACCGAGAGAAGAAAAGGAAACGGAAAGGACGTTAAAATTAAAGGTGCAAGAGGTCACAACCTCAAGAATGTGGATATTTCAATTCCACTTGGGCAGTTCATTTGTGTAACAGGTGTTTCAGGAAGTGGTAAATCGACCCTTATCAACGAAACGCTGTATCCTTATTTTAGTCAGAACCTCTACAACTCTAGCCGCAGACCGCTAGAGCACGATAAAATTACCGGCCTTGAGCACATCGACAAAGTGATTGATATCGATCAATCGCCAATTGGCCGTACTCCGAGATCGAACCCGGCAACTTACACCGGAGTTTTCAGCGATATTCGTCAGCTTTTTGCCAACTTACCCGAAGCGAAAATCAGAGGCTACAAACCGGGAAGATTCTCATTCAACGTAAAAGGAGGTCGCTGTGAAAACTGCCAGGGTGCCGGGCTCAAAACTATTGAGATGAACTTCCTCCCCGATGTGTACGTGGAATGTGAAACATGTCGCGGTAAACGCTACAACCGTGAAACGCTGGAAGTTCGCTACAAAGGAAAATCGATTAGCGATGTGCTGGAAATGACGATTGATGACGCAATGCCGTTTTTCGAAAAGATTCCGCAAATAAGGCAAAAGATTGAGACATTACAGGACGTTGGTCTCGGCTATATCACACTTGGGCAAGCGAGTACGACACTCTCAGGAGGTGAAGCGCAACGAGTGAAACTGGCAACGGAGCTATCGAAAAAGAACACCGGAAATACGTTCTACATTTTGGATGAACCCACAACAGGATTGCACTTTGAAGACATCCGTATCCTTTTAGATGTGTTGAATAGCCTGGTTGAAAAAGGCAATACAGTAGTGGTGATCGAGCACAACATGGATATCATCAAAGTTGCTGATCACATTATTGACGTGGGACCAGAAGGTGGCGCGAGTGGTGGTGAAATCGTTGCCACAGGATCGCCTGAGGAAATCGCTAAACTCGATTACTCGTACACCGGTAAATTTTTGAAGAACGAGATCTGACCAAAAATTAAAGCTTTATTCTAAACCCCAGGTAAGCATCTCTGCGCATTGAGCTGTTAGGATTATCTCCACGATTGATGATATCAGTGAACGATAGCCCGGCATAAAAACCGTAGGAACTGATAACCTCAACGTAATTATTTAGAAAGAACGGATTTGGATAATCATCATTCTGGTTTTCGAAATCCTCAGGTGTTACTCTGCCAAAAGGAATTGATAACGACCCGAAATACTCAACCTGAATTCCACTTGTAATCATGTAATTCATACGAAGTGAAGGTCCGGCTGTAAAATAATAGCCATTTGGCTCTATTCGCGTATTATTTGAAATACGATCATACTTTGAGTTTTCATCTTCCACATAAGAAGAATGCAGGAAGAAATCATTGAGGTTGAGTCCGCCCGCTGCTGAAAACCTACCCGGTTTGGTCACGTTCCAAACCCATGACCACCAGCCGAGTAAGCCGGTACTAATGTGGCTCGTTTGTGAGACATAGATTGAAGCTTCTCCTTTTCGAAAGTTAGCATAGTAATTGATAATGTCACCAATCATTTTATGCTCCCAATAACGGCTTACTTTCCCCTGCTCGTAAGATATTTTTCGTGATTCCAGCTTTAGAGTCCATCCGGTTCGTTTATGAATATCAGGATTTGGAGCTTCATCGTTTGAAATCCAGGTATGATTTAAGCCCAACCCAATATAAGTTTGATCAGTGTAAGAATCACTGAACCATCCCAGGTCATTCACACTTTGTGAAAAGACCTTTGTCGTTAAGCACGACAGCAGAGAAATGAAAATAATATAACCCTTCATTGTTTTTAAAACAAAGCTATCTTCCCCAACAAGGTGATTCAATACGGGATTTACCGTAGATTCATTAACATCGGGTTAAAGTTTGATTTTTTAACTCATCTTGAATTAGCTTTATAGCATGATGAGGTTAAAATCGGCAGTTGTATTGTTGTCATTGTGAGTAGTTTTTCGTTTACCATCGAAAAGCACTTTTGTTCTGGCAAACATGTAGATAGTGCTATTTTCAGTGAGACTTCATGTGATTTAAAACAATCTAAATGCGATAACTGTCACGAGGTTAAAAAACCGCAGGATAAAGATGAAAGGAAGAAAAACCCGGGCTGTTGTGAACGCGATATCACACCAGTAGTTGGTAACGATTTTCAAATCATTACGCAAACAACAATCAACAGAATCGGACAAAAAAGGTTACCCATCACCAGCTCAAACCCGAAGGAATATCAGCTCGATGAAAAGAGTTCATCTTACTGGACTGTCAACACTCAGGTTAGTAAAACGTGGAAAGATTTCGATCTTTACGTGGGAGCTGAAAACCTCCTAAACTACAGACAACCAAATCCAATCTTGGCAAGTGATGAACCATTTAGCGATTACTTTGACGCCTCCATGGTTTGGGGACCTGTTTTTGGTCGCGTAGCTTATATCGGTTTTCGATATAAACTCAAATAGATGTAAAACAACTTCCCGCCTTACACCTATAAAAAACTGATGTTCAAAATTTGGGCTTATGGTGTATTTTATGAAAACATAAATAGAATTAACAGCTTAAATATCAGTTTGTTTTCATGCTTTTAAAAGAAAAGCTTGCTGTTGCGTCATTTTTTTATAGCAAATTTGTATTGTCTATAAGTTGTTAGATTTCCCCTATTTTTAACGACCCCTTTTAGACAGCCAGAGCGGTTAACGCTCTGGTTTTTTTTGTTCTTAGTTCCCCCTTTTAATGACAAGTGCGTTAACATTACTTTCGCCTTTTCTTAACGATCCGCTTAAATCTTCTTAACCTACAAGTCAATCATAGCCAGTAATTTCGGAAGAAATTTTCATTTTTATGATCGATCAACTGGTTAATGAAAACGATCTCATACAAGCTGCGAGATTAGAAAAATTCAAGTTCAACAATCCACTTTCCTCCTTCTTAATGAATCTGCTCTCGATTGATAAACTCAACGACTTTTACTCGAGAAATGCTAATAAAGATGCACTTTCTTTTATCGATTCACTGTTCGAGGAGTTAAACATAGAATTTGTGCTCGATGATAAAGATCTTGAAAAACTTCCAAAAGACGGACCATTTATCACAGTCTCAAATCACCCTTTTGGCGGAATTGAAGGATTATTCCTTATCAAATTGTTACTTAAACACAGAAATGACGCTAAAATAACAGCGAACTTCTTGCTTCAACGAATAGAACCAATTCAGGAAGCGTTAATTCCGCTCAACCCTTTTGAAAGTAAAAAAGAACTAAGCTCAAACTATTCCGGTTTGAGAAAAGCACTCGAACACTTGAAAGGCGGCCACCCATTAGGAACATTCCCAGCTGGAGAAGTTTCCTGTTTTAAGTCACAAAGCAAAACGGTTACCGATCGCGAATGGCAGCCGGGAATACTTAAAATGATCCAGCACGCTCAGGTTCCGGTTGTGCCCATTTATTTCAATGGTCAAAACAGCTTGTCTTTTCAGATCCTCTCCTCAATACACCCGGGCCTGCGTACAGCTAAGCTCCCCTCTGAGCTTTTTAATAAAAAGAACAAAACTATCCGTGTTAGAATAGGGTCACCAGTTAGCCCGAAAGAACTAGCTGAATTTAATAAACCACACAAAATGGGAAGATTCCTGAGGGCAAAAACCTATGCTCTTGGATCTCCGCTCGAGGTGAAAAAATTCTTTAAGCCAAACACCAGTAGTCTGGAAATTGCTGAAGCGGTTCCGACCGATAAACTAGTTAAGGAAGTTGAGTTTTTAAAGCTGAACAACAAACAAATCCACAGTCAAAACAACTTTGAAACGTTTATTGCATCGAGCAATGATATTCCCAATATCCTGACTGAAATTGGCAGATTGAGAGAAGTGACATTTCGCAGTATCGAGGAAGGCACAAACCGCAATCTCGATCTCGATGAATACGATCTCTACTACCAACATCTTTTCATCTGGGATAAAGACAAACACAGAATCGTGGGAGCTTACCGTTTGGGAAAAGGGCGTGACATTATGAATCAGTACGGCAAACGCGGATTTTACACCAATAGCCTTTTCAGGTTCAAAAAGGATTTCAACAACATTTTAGAAAATACAATTGAGCTGGGTCGCTCTTTTATCGTTGAAGATTACCAAAAGGCTCGCCTTCCATTATTTATCCTTTGGAAAGGAATTTTGTACTTCCTCCTCAAAAACCCGGATTACCGATACATGTTAGGTCCGGTTACAATCAGTAATCGCTACTCAAAACTGTCCAGAGCTCTCATGGTTGGATTTATCAAAAATCACTTTTACAATAATGAATTGGCTAAACACATAAAACCACGCAAACGGTTCAGACTGAAAATCAAGAATGTTGAGCCTGATGTATTGCTCGAATACTCGAAAAACAACTTTTTACAACTCGATAAATTCATCCAGGACATTGAACCAAACCGACACACGATCCCGGTTCTGCTAAAAAAATACATGAAGCAAAATGCCCGTATCATCGGGTTTAATATCGATCCAAAATTTGGGAGTGCACTTGACGGACTCATGATTTTAGATTTGAAAGATGTACCACAAAAAATGCTTGACGACCTCAAAAAAGACTTTGAGATCTGTTCTTAGTACATTTTTTACATTCGCATGCATGATGCGAATAATACTGTTTATCCCAATTGTAATTTTACTGAGCTGCGGAGGCCAAAATAGTCAAAAGTACGAGAAGAAAGTCCTCGAGGAACGAAAAGAAAAGAACAAGCTTTTCTCAAGTGCTGATGGTCCGCTCGAAGAAAAAGATCGCGATAATTTCGTCAGTCTCAACTACTTCCCTGTCGATACGTTTTTTCGCATCAAAGCTGAGTATATTCCAATCGACACAGCAAAGCCGTTTGAAATGCCAACGTCTACTGATCGCACGCCAATGTACATCAGGAAGGCATTTGCAAAGTTTGAAGTCGAGGGAATGCGCCATCGATTGACAATTTTCGAAAATCTCGACAATCCACAGGATTCGCTCTACTTCATTCCATTTAGCGATCTCACATCAGCGGTATCAACTTATGGAGGCGGTCGCTATCTTGATGTAAAGCCTCCAAAAGCCGATCAGAATTCTGTTTTATTGGACTTCAACAAAGCTTACAATCCGTATTGTGCTTACAATTACAACTACTCCTGTCCGATTCCTCCGCCTGAAAACAGTCTTGATTTTTCGGTCAGAGCCGGAGAAAAAAACTACAAGTAACTAGCTGAATCGTAGTCTGAT
>NZ_JAVLBN010000028.1:0-28198 GCF_031581065.1 Salibacter sp. | reverse complement strand
TATTAATTCTTCTGTATATCGATTTATCCTCGAAAAAACACCTGTTTCTGGAGATCTTGTGTTTAATACTGATTATAGGCACATTGACTTTGAAGTAACAAATTGTGATGAAATCAACTCCATTGAAGTGAATGCACCAAACCTTATTAAAAACCCTGTTAGCACCCGAGATAATGAACTTGTGATACAACAAAATGATAGTCTCAAATATTTTTCAATTAATAACCCAAAGGGTGGATTGGATTTGTTTGATTTTAATGATAACAGGCAACTTGACTCAATTTATATCAGTCACGTTGCCAACTATTACGGAAAAAAAGATCTCGGCTTTAAGTTTAATCCTGAATTAAAAAGTGTTGAAGGCTTCCTAAATAAGGATACGGTAACAAATGTAGGCTTAACGGTTCAGTACAACTATGAATTGGAGGAATTGTGTAGCATGAAAAAAACCTTTGAAAATAACTCAGGAGATTTAGCTGATTATCTCGTTATCAATCAAAACGGCCCTGGGTTGAATAGCATTCAGGAAATGATGAGTACAAGCTGCTCTACTACGGGATTGGGAGAAGAGTCTTCACCTATTGTGACAGTTTATCCAAACCCCGCAAATGATCGAGTGTTCATTAAAGGAGTTAATAACGCAACTCCTTATGAGTTTTACTCGCTAACTGGAGAGGTTGTTAAAACCGGAACTCTTCAGGCAAATGGAGTAATTGACGTGAATCAATTTTCATCAGGCGTTTACTTGCTCAAAATAGGCGAACAAACTGAGAAAGTGATCGTGCAATGACATAAACTAAATCCCTCAAATAAAAATCCCGCTGGAGTTTTCTTGGCGGGATTTTTTATGACCTCTGTAGGTTAAAAACAGTTTTACGAATAAGTTAGAAATAAAAAGAGCTTGACTTGCTATTTAGGCTTAAGAATAGGAATTTTCTCGGAGAAGTCAATATCAAACTAAAATATTGAACAATAAGATGAATGAGACTTTTTTTAACAGTTTCTGATGATGGTGTTCGAGTTCGTCAAGAAGTGCAGTAGGCGTGTAAAAATCAAAAGTGTTTAGAGAATTGAATAACAAGTCGCAAATTGTACCATTGGGACTTAATATTGCACTGAAAACAATATTTGTGTCAACTACGATTATCACTTTACTAACCGGTCCTTATTTTCTTCCCACCATGTCGATTTTGAATCTTTTGCAAGATCATCAATCTGTTCTTGAGTTGCCTTGCTTTTAGAAGCTATTTCGCGAAATTTAATATAATCCAGGATCCGTTGTAGACCGGTTAAATCTGTACTAGAAGCAACCCTGATTAAAATTTCGTTTTTTGTTCTTTCTATTTGCATACCCAAATATACTCAATTTCATAAATCTAAGTTCCGTGTTGAAGCTCTAAAAAAACATCTACCTTTGCACCATTCTTTAAAAACTGGAAAAAATGAAGTTTGGAGTAGTCACTTTCCCGGGATCTAACTGTGATCAGGACATGGTTTACACACTGCGCAACATCATGGAGCAGGAAGTTGTTGAACTCTGGCACAAGGATACCGATTTGCAAGGTGTTGATTTTGTCGTTTTGCCGGGTGGTTTTTCTTATGGCGACTACCTTAGATCAGGAGCAATAGCCCAGTTTTCTCCAATCATGGAAAAAGTCATTGAGTTCGCGAATAATGGCGGTTATGTACTCGGTATTTGCAACGGCTTTCAGATTTTATGTGAAACAGGCCTATTGCCCGGAGCTTTGCTTCACAATGAAAACCAACGCTTCATCTGCAAAAATATTCACCTCAAAGCATCTACAAACAAGTCGCTCGTTACGGCCAATGCCGATTTACACAAAGCGTATAAAATTCCAATCGCGCATGCTGAAGGTCGTTACTTCATCGACAATGAAGGATTTCAAAAATTGAAAGATAACGATCAGATCCTTTACCAGTACTGCGATAAAGATGGTCACATCACGCCAGATGCTAACCCTAATGGCTCTGTAGATAACATTGCCGGTGTAACCAATGAAAAACGCAATGTATTTGGCATGATGCCTCACCCTGAGCGAGCTGCTGATGAAGCACTCGGAAATACGGAAGGCAAACTCATGTTCGACTCCATTTTAGAGCACGTACAGCAATAATACTTGCTTACAGTTTTGTTCTTCCAATATCCAGAGCCGAGAAATAAATTTGGCTTTACCTATATCTATACAGCTACGAGCTTTTTTGGCCTCGGAAACTGACGCGTAGAATTTCAGCAGAATGAGCGTTATTTTTGCTGTGTCTGAGCTCAGCCTTCGGGTTTTTCAAAAGAAAAACGCGCTAAAGGCGTTTGCGAGTTCAGTAAAAATAGTGAGTGACTGCTAGAAATTCGAGCGAGGTTTCCGTCAGCCTTGATCTTTCAGTTTTTTGGATCAAGCCAAAAAACAATAAAAATTCAGTGAAGCGAGTTTGAGGAGTATTTCAATTACCAAAAAGAAACAATGTATTTCAAAGGTTATTTGATTATTACTTCATTCGGATTGCTAATTTTGGCTTCATGCAATTCATTGATACGCATACACACATTTATTTGGAGGATTTCAAAGAGGATTTCTCTGAAATAATTTCGAAGGCAAAAGAGGAAAATGTCGAAAAGTTTTTTCTTCCTAACATCGATGCTGAAACCATCAAAGATGTAAGAGCACTCTACGAGTCAGATCCCAAAACCTACTACCCGATGGCAGGTTTGCATCCCTGTTCAGTAAAAGAAGACTGGCAGGAACAATTAGATCAGCTTAGGTCAGAGCTCGACACGGGAGACTACATCGCGGTTGGCGAAATCGGGATGGATCTGTACTGGGAAAAGAAATTCAAACCCGAACAGGAAAAAGCATTCCTCGAACAGGCTTCGTGGGCTAAAGAAAAAGGTCTGCCTATCGTTATTCACGTGCGAAAAGCTTTTGACGAGCTCTTTGAGTTAGTCGATCAAATCAATGACGATAAGCTTTTCGGGATTTTCCACTGTTTTACAGGAACCAACGAGCAGGCGAAGAAAATCCTCAACTACGGAGGATTCAAGTTGGGAATTGGCGGAGTCGTTACGTTCAAAAACGCAAAGTTAGATAAGGCTCTGACCGATATTTCTTTGGAAAATATAGTTTTGGAAACTGATGCACCTTATTTGGCTCCACATCCAAATCGCGGAAAGCGAAATGAGCCATCCTATATTCCGCTAATCGCTCAAAAAATGGCCGAGATTCACGATGTAAGCATTGAAGAGGTGTCACGCATAACAACGCAAAACGCAAAAGAAGTTTTTGGAATTGACGAATAAAAAGCCGCACATATTAGTTATTTACACCGGTGGAACTATCGGGATGGTGGAGGAAACCGGGAGTAGAGTCCTGCGTCCATTTGATTTTACGCATCTCACTCGTCAAATTCCCGAGCTCAACAAGCTCGATTATGTAATCGATACCATCGCGCTCGACAATCCGGTAGATAGCTCAAATATGAACCCGGTTATTTGGCTCGGACTGGCACGGATTATCGAAGAAAACTATGCAGATTACGATGGGTTTGTCGTTCTGCACGGTAGTGATACGATGTCTTACACCGCATCGGCATTGAGTTTTATTCTGGAAAATCTTGATAAACCCGTGATTTTAACCGGTTCGCAATTGCCAATTGGTGTGATCAGAACCGATGGAAAAGAGAATTTCCTAACTGCCGTTGAAATTGCCGGTGCGCGTGATGAAGAAGATAGGCCAATGGTACCGGAGGTTTGTATTTACTTTGAATATAAGTTGTATCGCGGCAATCGCTCTCACAAATACAGTGCTGAAAACTTCCAGGCTTTCAACTCGCCCAACTACCCGATTTTGGCTGAGGCGGGCGTTTCCATCAAATATTACAAGGAAAACATTGCCGGTTACAACGTTGAAGATTTGGTTGTCAATAACGTCTTCAACTCTGATGTAACCGTTTTGCATATTTTTCCAGGTCTGAATGAAGAAGTAGTACGCTGCATTTTGCTCAATGAAAATGTACGCGGAGTTATTCTCCATACTTACGGAGCCGGGAACGCGCCCACATTCCCGTGGTTCATCGATTTGTTAAAAGAAGCTGTCGATCAGGGGAAGTTACTCTACAATGTTTCCCAGTGTCAAACAGGAAGTGTCGATCAAACTCGCTATGAAACCGGCAAGGCGTTAAAAGACTTAGGTGTAGTGAGCGGAAAAGACATTACTTTAGAAGCTGCTATTACGAAAATGATGTACCTCCTGGGACACAACTTAGATGACGAAGAAATCACTTATTATCTCAGTAACCCGTTGCGTGGTGAGATGATGTCAGGAGCCTATTACCTATGAGTCAAAAAAAGCTTATACACATTGTACTGGTTGTTTTGGGGTTCATCATGTACGCCCAAACAACGAGCTATGAATACGCCCTCGATGACAAGATGGTCATCACGAACAACCAAATTACCCGCCAGGGATTTGAGGGGATTTCAAAACATTTTCAGCACGATGCGATGGACGGCTTTTGGGCATCAGAATACGGTATTCCGGTTGAAGAGCTCAACGACAAATCACGTGTGTCGGGTGGTCGCTATAGGCCGTTGACGTTGACAACGCACAGCATTGAATGGGCGCTTTTTGGTCAGAACCCGGGAGTGAGCCACACTGTCAATGCATTGCTTTACGGATTGTTAGGCCTCTTGATTTTCATGTGGCTGAGAGCGCTGTTTAAAGAAGAAAAAACCGATCCGCTCAAAACCGTTTCCTTTTGGGCAACTGTCTTGTTTTTAGTTCACCCTTTACACACTGAGGTTGTTGCAAACATCAAAGGCCGCGATGAAATACTCAGTATGCTCTTTGCCGTTTTCGCAGCATTCAAGCTCACCAAAGGTTTTGATACAAAAAAGAGCAAAGAGATTTGGATCGGTGCCGGACTCATGTTTTTGAGTTTATTGTCAAAAGAAACGGCAGCTCCAATGGTAGGTGTTGTTCCTGTTAGTCTGTGGATCTTTAGAAACTCAACTGTAAAAGAAATCATTCAGGTTTCGTGGCAGCCGCTTCTTTTGGCGTTGCTCTATATTCTTATTCGCAGTAGCGTTGTCAATCCATCACCTTCAGAACCTACAGAGTTGATGAACAACGCATTTGTCAATGCAAATACCTCTCAAAAATGGGCGACTATATTTTTGACAGTAGCAGCTTACGTGAAATTGTTGTTTTGGCCCAATCCGCTCACGCACGATTATTATCCCTATCATTTACCCTTCATCGATGTAGAGCAGCGATATGCTGAAATGTCACATCCGGCTGCTCTTCTCGGTTTGGCTCTGACTGTAATATTGGCGATTTGGAGTTTGTGGGGAATTGTAAAAAGGAAGAAAAGTGCATTTGGAGCCATCTTTTTCGTGGCTACATTTATTCTGGTAAGTAATCTGTTGTTTCCGATTGGCGTATTCATGAACGAACGTTTTATGTTTATGCCAAGTCTCGGTTTCGCCATAGCAGTCGTTTGGTTTGGTAAAAAGCTAATTGACGAAAAACAATCCATGGCGATTGTAGCAAAAGGCTTGTTAGTAGTGGCCGTTGCAGGTTTTGCCATTTTGACTTTCGGTCGGAACCCGGCCTGGCGGAATGACCAAACCCTGGCTCTGACCGATGTAAAAGTGAGTGAGGGTAGTGCCAAGGCGCACATGGCTGCTGGAGATGCTTTGCTGAAAAGGATTAGAGAAGAAAAAAATCAGCAGAAGAAAAATGAGATGATCAATGAAGCTTTTCAACACCTTCAAACTTCATTGAATATTTATCCGGGATATTTTCCACCACTCGATTTAATGGCTCAGGTTTATTTTCATTCCGGTAATTATATGAAATCTGCAAAGCTCTATAAACAATGTGCCGATAGGAAGCCCGGGAAATACCAGTTTGTGAAAAATATCATCGCCTGCGCATCCAGACTCAAACAAGATGAACAATATCAAAAAGCTGTTGAGGTTTATGATATTGCACTTTCGGTTGATCCATCAAATACTGATGCGTTACAGCAGGGGGCTGAGGTTTATGCGCGAAACCTGGGAAATGTAACTGCAGCTAAAGATATGCTTGAACGAGCATTGAGTGTTGCGCCAAACGATCCGCAGATATTACAAAAAATGGGAATCGTCTATGCAATGAGCGGAAACCCCGGAGAAGCGATAGGATATTTTGAAAAAGCGATGCAGCTAGCACCTAATGATGCTTCTATTGTCAAAAACACCGGTGTGACTTACATGCAGCTCGGTAATAGAGAAAAAGGACAGGCATTGCTCAACAAAGCAAAACAGTTAGAGGCCCCAACCGCACAATAGATGTAACCGTAGTAGTGTTAAAAGATTTTTAGAATCAAAACCCGATACACTTTGTTGTTTTAAAAAATTTGTAGTTTAGTGGCGCTTTTTAGGCGTAGAAGCTTAGTGTTTATTGTGTAAGGAGAGGTGCCAGAGTGGTCGATCGGGCTCGCCTGGAAAGCGAGTGTACCTTCACGGGTACCGAGGGTTCGAATCCCTCTCTCTCCGCTCAGTGTAATATTGAGCTTGTAAAAACGTAATTAATTTAAACCAGAAATAGAAAATAACTAAAAACCAAACAGCAACAATCATGAAAAAGTTATTTGCTTTAATGGCGCTTGCAGGATTCCTAACATTTGGAGCAACTGCATACGCGCAAGAAGGCGGAGATACATCGCAAACTGAAGCGACAATGAACTCCGGTGATTCAACGATGGCATCAGATAATGATACAGCATCTTCTGATACAACAGCTATGGCTGATGAATCTGAAGCAACTGCATCAACAAATGAAAGCGAAGAAGCAGCAGCAGGAGACAAAAAGAAAAAAGCTGCTGAAGAGCCTTCATTCCACCAGGTAGTTAAAGACAAGTTTATCGAAGGTGGTCCCGGCTTCATGTCTTTCGTTGTGATTTGTTTGATTTTAGGTTTAGCGATTGCTATCGAAAGAATCCTATACCTTTCATTGGCTACAACAAATACAAAAAAGCTTCTTGAAGAAACAGAAAGCGCGCTTAACAACAATGGTGTTGACGCAGCTAAAGAAGTTTGCCGCAACACTCGCGGACCAGTAGCCAGTATCTTTTACCAGGGACTTGATCGCTTTGATGAAGGCGTTGATATGGTAGAAAAATCTGTTGTTTCTTACGGAAGTGTTCAGGTAGGCCAAATGGAAAAAGGTGTTTCCTGGATTTCTCTCTTTATCGCACTTGCACCAATGCTCGGTTTCTTTGGTACTGTAATCGGGATGATTCAGGCATTTGATGCAATTGCTGAAGCGAACAACATTTCTCCTGGTATTGTAGCAGGTGGTATTGGAGTAGCTTTGATTACAACAGTATCTGGTCTTCTCGTAGCGATGATCCTTCAGGTATTTTACAACTACATTATTGCGAAGATCGATGGTATCACTAATGATATGGAAGATGCATCAATCGCATTAGTTGACCTTATCGTGAAGTACAACGCTAAAAACAAGTAAGAATATGGATCGCATACCAAGAATATTAATGATAGCACTCATCGTCATTTCGGTAATTGTATTCGTTATGGCGGTTGGAGTGAGCGAGGACGATCCCTCTAGCTATGGCAACGCTGACCCATTGCTTTATGTAGGCTACATTTACTTTGGCTTGTCCACTTTAGTAGCTCTACTTGGTGCATTGGTTGGTGTTATTCAAAAGCCTCAAAATGCTAAGGATATTTTGATTGGAGTAGGTGGTTTGCTACTTGTAGTGATTATCGCTTATTCTCTTTCAACTGGATCTGACTACGCGCAATATGATGACACCACTGAAGGGTGGTCGCACTTCTCGGGAACATTACTTTATACCTTTTACCTGCTCGCAATTGGAGCTATTGGTTCAATAATCTTCTCAGGAGTGTATCGTTTAATACGATAAATTAATACGAATATGGCAAAAAGAGACACACCTGAAATAAATGCAGGGTCGATGGCAGACATCGCCTTCCTGTTGTTGGTTTTCTTCCTGGTAACTACCACGATGGACTCTGATTACGGGTTGTTGCGTAAATTGCCACCGCCACTCCCGCCTGAAACGGTGGAGCCACCACCAATTAAGGATCGAAATGTGTTTGTCGTATTGGCAAACGCTAATGATCAGCTTTTGGTGGAAGGTGAAGTCATGGAAATCTCTCAACTTAAAGAGTCTGCAAAGGAATTTATTGCAAATCCGCAAAGAAAAGATGACTTGCCGCAATTTAAAGTTGAAGAAGTTCCATACTTCGGTAAAACAGAAATCTCAAAGCAGGTTATTTCTCTTCAAAACGACCGCGGTACATCTTATGACTTGTACATTCAGGTACAAAATGAGTTGGCGAGAGCTTACGATGAGTTACGTGATGAGTTAGCTCGTGAAAAGTTTGGCCAATCATTCCAATACCTGGTTGATACAGGACAAAAGAAAAAAGTAAGCGCTATTAAAGACGTTTACCCGCAGCGTATTTCTGAAGCGGAACCTAAAAATACGGGAGGAAATTAATATGTCAAAGTTTAAAAAAGACGGTGGGGATAAGGATCCCGCAATTTCAACTTCTTCCCTACCTGATATTGTATTTATGCTACTCTTCTTCTTCATGGTATCTACTGTGATGCGTGAAGTGGAATTGAAGGTTTCTATCGACCAACCGGAAGCAACTGAAATTGAAAAGCTCGAAAATAAAGCACTTGTAAATTACGTGTACATTGGAGAGCCACTCAACGCTGAGACATACGGTACAGCGTCTCGTATTCAGTTGAATGATGCCTTTGCATCTGTTAAAGAAGTTGGACCTTACATTGAAACGAGAAGAGCTGAGGTTGACGAAGCTGAGGTTCCTCTACTCACCACTTCTTTAAAAGTTGATAAAGAAACTGAAATGGGTATTGTAACCGATGTAAAACAAGAGCTAAGAAAAGTTCAGGCCCTTAAGATCAGTTATTCTACTCGTGAAAAAATGGATGCTGATAAATTTTAAGTTTGGGTTTTTAGTTTATAGAAAGGGAAGTCAACTGGCTTCCCTTTTTTTGTATAGATAAAGTAACCCAATGGTCAGAACCAAAGATAACGTTACGCCTCCCAAAAAGAAAAAACTGATCTCAGGCTCAAAGTCTCTTTCAACCATTTCAGGACCGTACACGTAAGAAATCACAACAGCAGTTCCATTGTTGATAGCATGCGCCACAATAGCCGGCCACACAGAACCACTCCAAAATACTAAATACCCGAATATAGCTCCCAGTAACATCCTGGGTACAAAGCCTAAAAACTGGAGATGGATAGCACTAAAGATGGCAGCAGCCAGCCATATTGATACATGAGCACTATATCTCGACTGAAAAACGCGTTGTAAGAATCCTCTAAAAAAAAGTTCTTCACCAATAGCCGGAATGATGGCAATCATGATGAGATTGATAACGAGATCAATCGGCTCAGACTGTTGAAGGAATTGAAGAATTAATCCCTGGCTCACTTCTTCTCTTGCCTCAATCCAGTCCTGCAATCCGCTGAGAAAATCAGGTAGAACAAGCTGACTGTTCAAATATCCGGTGAAGCTAATCAAAGGAAGAGCCGTTAGTGCGATAAAGCCCGCTATCATTAATGCAGGAGAGCTCCCGGTCTTTTTTAACGTATTAAAAGGCTGCAAGTGTGCCATTTTCATAGCTAATATGCCGGCAAAGCCAAAACCGCCCAGTCCGTAAGCCATTTGAATAATTTTCATGCCGGCCAGTCCTTTTGGGTCATCAGGGTTTGTCATTCCGGCAAGGCCATCCATTCCGTAAAAAATGAGCGTAATAGCTACTCCCACGAGGCTGGAAATGATGATCAACCCTATAAGCAATGCGAAACCTAAAAATAAATTTCGGGCAAGTGACCCGCGGACTTCAATCATGATATTCTGTTTTGTAATTTTGTAATCAAATTATGGGCGTAAAAATAGCAAATATTGATGTGGGGGACTTCCCTCTGTTGTTGGCTCCAATGGAAGATGTAAGTGATCCTCCATTCAGAGCCCTGTGTAATGAACAGGGAGCAGACTTGCTGTACACGGAGTTCATCAGCTCAGAGGGGTTGATTCGCGATGCAGCTAAAAGTGTTCAAAAGCTAGATATCTACGAATATGAACGCCCGGTAGGAATACAGATATTTGGTAGTGAAATCGATTCTATGCGACAGGCTGCACGAGTAGTTGAGAAAACGAACCCTGATATTCTCGACATCAATTACGGCTGCCCGGTTAAAAAAGTGGCTTGTAAGGGTGCCGGAGCAGGTATTTTAAAAGATATCCCCAAGATGGTGGATCTGACCAAAAAAATTGTCGATGAAGTCGATCTCCCGGTTACGGTGAAAACCCGGCTGGGTTGGGATGAAAACTCAAAATACATTGTAGAAGTTGCTGAGCGATTACAGGATGTTGGGATCAAAGCTATTTCTATTCACGGTAGAACGCGCAGGCAGATGTACAAAGGTGAGGCAGACTGGTCGTTGATCGCTGATGTGAAGAACAATCCCAGAATGAACATTCCGGTTTTTGGAAATGGCGATATCGACACTCCTCAAAAAGCGGTTGAGTATAAAAACCGTTACGGAGTAGATGGTATCATGATCGGTAGAGCGAGTATTGGCTATCCATGGATATTCAGAGAAATCAAGCACTATATTGCTACGGGGGAGGTTTTGGCACCGCCAAGAATTGAAGAACGTGTCAAAGTAGCGAGACAACACCTTGAAATGAGCGTGAAGTGGAAAGGAATGCATACCGGAATAGTTGAAATGCGCAGGCATTACGGGAACTACTTCAAAGGCTATTCTCACTTTAAGCCATTCCGCACGAAACTGGTAACATCTGATGATTTTGATGAGTTGCAACAAACATTTGATCAAATTTTGGAGAGTTACTCTTCAGATGAGCCTGCTTTCGCATAACGGCTAATCAAGACTCTTGTAGGGATGTAAGCCGATATTGCTCCAATTACTCCAACAATACCCATAATCGCCAAAATATCGAGCAACTCGATTTTGATTGGGTAAGCATCAACCAGCATCCCCTGTACTTTAAGCAATCCAAATTGCATTTGTAGGAAAGAAACAATCAGCCCCAGGAGAATTCCGGCTCCTCCGCCAATCACTGAAATAAGAAAACCTTCTGTGAAAAAGATTTTTTGCATTAGAGAAGTGTCAGCTCCCATGCTTTTTAGAATCAGGATATCGTCCTCTTTGTCAATGATGAGCATTGTGAGAGAACCAATAATATTAAATGTTGCAATAACCAGAATGAAAGAGAGGATCATAAATGTGACCCACTTTTCAGTATTGTTGGTTTTGTACAGGATATCGTTGAGCTGAAAACGTGTTTCAACTTCATAGTCAGAACCCACGAATTGCTCAATTTCACCTTTTAGTTGCTTTAGGTTTTGACCTTCAATTGCCCTAATTTCAATGGCTGAAATCCGGTTTTCGTAATTGAGCAAATTTTGCGCAAATGAAAGCGGAGCGAGAGCATATTCACTGTCAAAATCGGCATTGATTGAAAATACACCTGTTGGCGAAATTTGTCTGATCTTAAAAGCATTAGTATTCCCAATTCCCACTGATTTCGCCTTTCTATTAGCTGCGTAAACATTAAGCGGTCTTGGAAACCCCTCTACCTGTACATGCAGGTTTTGCATGAGAATATATCCCATGACCATATTTGGAGTGCCCTTTTTCGAATACAATTGGTCAGATCCGTAAACAACTGCCTCGCTTAGATTTGACATTGTTACGAAACTCGTGTCCACACCTTTTAGTTTGGCAAAAGCCTGGAAATCGGCATTTTTGAGAAGGGCGGTTTCTTCCAAAACGCGTGATCCGCTTTGGACGCCATCGATGTTGAGGATCTGACCGTAATTGATTGAATCCTGATGAAAAGTTTTTCCCTTTTTGGCGGTGATTTTAATGTCGGGGTCAAAAGTGCTGTAGAGCGACTCAACTAAATCTTCAAGCCCGTTAAAAGCTGATAGCACAATGACCAAAGCCATGGCACCAATTCCAACACCCAACATGGAAATGCCGGATATGAGGTTGATAACATTGTGCTTTTTCTTTCCAAAAAGATACCTGCGAGCTATGTGAAGAGGAAGCTTCAAATAAATAGTTTTAGTCGGTCAATAAATCGTCAATTCGCTCAGCGTAATCGAGCGAGTCATCGAGGTAGAAGCCGAGTTCAGGTACAATGCGGAGTTGATTCCTAACTCTTTTTCCCAACAGGCCTCTGATTTCAGAACCGTGAGACTTCAACTTTTCGAGGTCTTGTTTTGGTTCATCGGTGGGGAATATACTCAGGTATATCTTGGCAAAACTCAAATCGGGACTCATCCTTACGATGGTCACAGTAATCATTTTGCCCGGCAAATATCGTGTGCCGTTTTGTTGCATAATTTCGCCAACATCACGTTTTATGAGGCTGGCTACTTTTTCTTGTCTGATCGATGCCATGAAAATGAATTTTCAATTGTGCCAAAGATAATTAGTTGAGTCTTTTCATAGGTTATAATTACAGAAATGCGATTATTTTAATTGAGTTGGTTTTATTAAGTATATCAACTTCGCAACTTAGAATAATAAATTACGTCTAATGAATACAATTAAAAGAAATATTTAACCTGAATATCAATCAAAACTTGCATAAAACGATCTTTATGCGAAACTTTACAAACTTCAATCAATACTAGCTTATGAGACACAAAATACTTTTTTCTGTATTTACACTTTTAACTGCATTTGCAGCAAAAGCACAAATCACGATCGACTCTTCTGATATTGGGAATGTAGGCGATAAAATTTACATGCTCAATGATACTGCGGTAACAGGTTTAACAGTTGGTGCGGGGAGTTCTTCAGCTCAATCATGGGACTTTACGGCATTATCTTATGATTTGGTTGACAGCGTTGAGTTTGAGAGTAAATCAAATTATCCTGAGGGAAGCCAGTTTCCAAACAGCTCATTTGCCATTTCACTGGAAAACGGAATAATTGGTTTTGCCAGCAAAACTGATCAGGAGTTTGTGATTGATGGACTTTCAGGAGACATTACAGGTCAGGGTGTGCCTGTTGTTGTTAAACCTGATGGTGGCCTTAAACAAATAGAATTCCCTTCGACTTTAAACGATAGTTTTCTTGATACAACTGTAATTGATTCAACTCTGGAAGTTAACCAACAGGGAGTTGACTCTGCTCGCCTCAAAAGAACGTATCATATTGAGAGCTTGATAGATGCTCACGGATCGTTAGAGGTTCCTGGTGAGGTTCATAATGATGTAATTCGTCAGTATTATATGGAAGCAATAACTGATTCTGTATGGGCTTACAACTCATTTTTAGGGTGGCAATTTATTCAAGATTCAGTACAGGTCACTCATACTTATAATTATTACGCCAAAGGCCGTGACTTTCCGGTTCTTACAGTTGACGCAACAGGCGGAACCGGAACAATCATTTCAGCTATGTACCAGGCTGGTGATGCACCAACACCTGTGTACACAGTAAACAACTTAACTTGCTATGATGATAGCACGGGATCTGTAACAGTTGACAATGTTATTGGTGGTGCAGGACCATACACTTACAACTGGAGTAATGGTGCAACGGGAAGTTCTGCAACAAATCTATCTGCCGGGAATTACACGGTTACTGTATATGGAGCTACTGATTCAGCGGTGACGAGTGTGACCGTTAATCAGCCAGATTCTATACAGATTTCTGAAACTGTTACTCAGCAAACTAATGGTGGAGACGGAGGTGTAAATATTTCTGTTTCTGGCGGAACTGCACCATATTCATTTATGTGGAGTACAGGTGCATCAACACAAAACCTTCAAAACCTGAGTGCCGGAACTTACACGGTAACGGTGAATGACGATAAATTTTGTTCAAAATCTAAATCGTTTACGATTGATCCGTTGACATCAGTCGGGGAAAAGGCGGATAGAGAAGAGTTGAGGCTTTATCCTAATCCTGTTGGTCAGAACCTGAGGATTGACGCTGAGAATGAGGTGAACCTTGTTGAAGTGATGGACATCACAGGTAAACTGGTTCTGACTGTAAGACCAGATTCAAAATTCGTTACAATTGAAACTGCAGATTGGAACAATGGTCTTTATCTGGTTAAGGTTTCATTAGATGACCATGAAGTAATAAGAAAAGTAGTGAAGTAAATTCACATCACATATTTCATTCAAAAAAGCCATTCAGGAAATGAATGGCTTTTTTGTTATCTGTTTTCGTAAAATAATTTATTATTGACGCCTGAGAAAGTAGTGTAGGATGGCAGCAATTATTTCGGGAATTCAACAAATTGGTATTGGGGTAGAAAACATCCACACTTCATGGAAGTGGTACAGGAAAGTGTTTGGTATGAATACTCCTGTGTTTGATGACGATTCCACTGCCGAATTAATGCTGCCTTATACCGGAGGTAAACCCCGCGATAGAAGAGCTGTTCTTGCGATGAATATGCAAGGTGGCGGTGGATTTGAAATATGGCAATACAAATGCCGCAAACCGCAACCGGCAAAGTTTGATGTGAAATGGGGTGATTCTGGAATTTTAGCAACAAAAATTAAAACTGATAATTCAAAAGCCAGTTTCAATTATCACAAAAACCTCATCCCTGAATACATGATGAGCGACCTTCACATTCGCGGAAAAAAATCTCAGCACTACTACGTAAAAGACCTTGACGGAAACATCTTTGAACTTACTGAAACGGATAGCTGGTTTAAGAATAAACTGAAGACGAATACAGGCGGAGCTCATGGTGTCGTAATCGGCTGTTCTGATATTGAAAAGTCTCTTGAACTCTACAAGAACATTTTAGACTACGATAAAGTTGTTTTTGATGAATCGGGAGTGTTTGAAGATTGGGAGCAACTCAATGCTGGGAAAGAGCGCTATCGCAGAGTTGTGCTGCAACACAGCAAGCCAAGGAAAGGGAGTTTCTCAAGGCTTTTAGGCCCTTCAGAGGTAGAGCTCGTACAACCTCTCGATCGAGAGCCTCAAAAGATCTATGAAGACAGAATGTGGGGTGACCTGGGATTTATTCATATCTGCTTTGATGTGAAGAACATGGAAAGCTTAAAAGAGCGCTGTGCTCAAAGTGGTTTTGATTTTACAGTGGATAGTGCCAATAGCTTTGATATGGGAAAAGCAGCAGGTAGGTTTGCTTACATTGAAGATCCTGATGGAACACTCATTGAGTTTGTGGAGACACACAAATTACCCATAATTGAAAAGCTAGGTTGGTACATGGACATTAGTACGCGGCCGGCAGAAAAGCCACTACCCAACTGGATGTTGCGGATGCTTGAACTCAATCGGGTGAAGGACTAAAGACAGCATCGAATAACGGTCCAAAAAAGTGGTTGAGGACAAATGGTAAAATGATCAACACAAAAACTACGTAGGCCTTTACAATCCAGTCTCCTTTCGTATTGAACAAACGGAAAAAGAAACTTTTTATCCCCATTGACTTTTCTTTACTCTTACTGGGGAGTAGCTTTAAGTCACCCAATAGTTCCTTAAAGAAAGCGCCTGGTAGGTTCATTATTTCTTTCCAAATTGGTTTGTGATCTCGCTTGTTGTGCAAATCGTGCATGTTTCAAATATAATAGTATTTTCCACTATTAAAGAAAACCCTAAGCTTACATGGTTTTAGTTCTAACTAATATAATCAATAAAGAAAATTGTCGTACGGGAAACGCTCAGCATGTATCGATTTGATCTGATGGTAAATCTTATCGCGCAACTCTTTGATGTTGATGCGCTCAGCAGCCGAGATGAAAATACATGGGTGCTCACTCTTCGCCATCCAACTTTTTTTCAGATCCGTTAGTGAAACGTTGTGTTTCGTATTAGCTGTGTGATCAAATTCACCATCTTCCATGTGCGTGTACTGATCGATTTTATTGAACACCATCAGCATTGGTTTTTTGTCGCCAATGATATCGGCCAGGGTTTCGTTTACAGTGTCGATTTGCTCCTCGAAGTTTGGATGTGAAATATCGACAACGTGAATGAGGTAATCTGCTTCGCGTACTTCATCCAGAGTTGACTTGAACGACTCAACCAGCGAGTGAGGTAGCTTGCGGATGAAGCCAACTGTATCAGTGAGTAGGAACGGTAAATTTTGAACAACGACCTTCCTAACCGTAGTGTCGAGTGTTGCGAAAAGTTTGTTCTCTGCAAATACTTTTGATTTCGAAAGAATGTTCATCAACGTGGATTTCCCAACATTGGTATATCCAACGAGCGCTACACGAACCAGGCTTCCGCGGTTTTTGCGCTGAGTAGCCATCTGCTTGTCAATCGTCTCGAGCTTTTTCGTGAGCCTCGTGATTTTGTTGCGGATGATACGCCTGTCTGTCTCGATTTCCTTTTCACCTGCACCGCCACGTGTTCCGGTACCACCACGTTGACGCTCGAGGTGAGTCCACATTCGTGTGAGTCGGGGTAAAAGATATTGAGAACGAGCTAACTCGACCTGAGTCTTAGCCTGTGCGGTTTTGGCACGAAGCTGAAAAATGTCGAGAATCAAAAGGCTCCGATCGTAAATCTTCACTTTCAGAGCACGCTCAACATTCCGCAGCTGTGATGGTGACAGGTCATCATCAAAAATTACCGTATCGATTTTATTCTCTTTGATGAACTCCTTTACTTCTTCGAGCTTTCCTTTGCCTACAAAAAATTTGACATCGGGCTTTTGGAGCTGTTGCGTAAAGCGTTTGTGCGTTTTAATACCTGCTGTTTGCGCCAAAAAACGCAATTCATCCAGATATTCTTCAACTTGTTCCTCACTTTGTTGCGGAGTGATTATACCAACGAGAACTGCGTTCTCCTGCTCTCCGGCTGTGTTGATTAGTTTATCCATTAATATACTGCCATGGAATGCGTAGAACGATTAGGATCAACGCGATTACATAGAAGATGATTACTTGTTTGTATTTGCCACCAGAGGTGGTTTGTTTTTTTGCTCTTGATCGCCCAATTGTAATTAAAATGATAGCAATAATCATCGTGAGCGGATGTTCAATAACGTGTAAACGATCAAAACTGTTCTTCATTACAGCACCCATATCGCTCAGTTTCTCTGCCCATGGGCCCAGGAAAAAAATGATAAATCCAAGGAGAAGCTGAATGTGAGAGAAGATTAGCGTGATTAAACTCAGTTTATCTTCAAATTTTCCATAAGGAGTGTTTTGCTGTTTTTGAATGATGAAACGGCCAATTGTAAATAACAAAAGGACCAGTAACGCTATCATCAGGAAGTAGTGAGTTGTAACGAGCGAATTGTACATAATCGTGAATTTTGATGCGAAAATAAGGAATGCAGAGGAATAATTAGGTCTGTAAATATTTCCCCCAATTCGTTTAGATTTGTTGAGCTATGAAAAATATCTTCTCTTTCCTGTTTGCTCTGCTCACGAGTAGTGCTGCTATTAGTCAATCGACACGGCCTGAGCTTCCTGTGAGCAATCCGAAAGCCGGCATCTATGCGCTTCAAAATGCAACGGTTTATACGCCTTCAGGATATGTTCAAAATGCTACATTGTTAATTGAAAAGAGTAAAATTATTTCGGTCGGAGCCGGGATTAACGTACCCGAAAATGCAATCAAAATCAATTGTGAGGGACTGTATATTTATCCTTCGTTCGTAGAGTTGAACAGTAGCTTTGGGTTACCAAAGCCGGAGAAGAAGAAAGTAAAAAGACCACAATACAATCGGACAGAAAAAGGGGCTTTCGGGTGGAACGAGGCGATTAAAACTACTCAAAAAGCGGTTGAAGATTTCAAAACCGACAAGGATCACGCTGAAAAGTTGCAGAAGTTGGGCATCGGCTCAGTACTCACGCACTATCACGATGGTATAGCGAGAGGAACGGGAGCTGCGGTTGCGGTTCTGACCGAGAACGAAAACAAAGCCGTTTTTAGTCCTCAGCCATCAGCTCATTTTTCATTTCAAAAAGGGACTTCATCTCAGGAATACCCCAATTCTTTGATGGGTGCTATGGCTTTGCTCCGCCAAACAGCCTACGATGCAGAGTGGAGAATGAAACAGGATTCGATTTACGAGGCGAATCTTACACTCGATATGTGGAACAAACAGTTTGATAATCCGGTGAATTCGCTGTTTTTTCATGTTCAGCAATATCGGGATGCACTCAGAGCACTCGATCTCGCACAGGAATGGGACAAGGAGTTCATCATTGCAGGAACGGGCGATGAGTACAAGCGAATTTCAGAGTTTGAAGAGCGAAATGCTTCCCGTTTTGTAATTCCGCTCAAGCTACCCAAAGCTCCAGATGTGAGCGATCCTTACGATGCAATGTACGCGTCACTTGAGGAAATGAAACACTGGGAAATGGCTCCGTCCAATGCTGCTTTGCTCAGTCAGGCCGGATTTGAAGTGGCGCTTTCCACTCACAAAATTGAAAAATGGTCAGATCTCACTTTCATGGCTCGTCAGTTGCAAAACAACGGTTTTTTAGAAAGTGATCTGATCGAAAGTCTTACGATGACTCCGGCAAAGTTCATCAATGCTGAAGAGGAAGTCGGGTCGATTGAAAAAGGCAAGTTCGCCAACTTCATCATCACGAGCGACAAGATTTTTTCCAGAAAGAGCGAATTGCTCGAAAACTGGGTGATGGGTGAACGCCACGAACTCAAACCTATTGGTGAGATCGACATAAGGGGAGACTACGATATCAACATCGAAAATGAAATCGTCAAAATTGAAGTTGGCGGGAAAAAGGAAAAAGTAGAAGCCAAAATTGAGGATGACAAAATAAAATTCAACCGCGAAAAAAGGCTCGTGACTATAGTCCTTGAAAAGGACGTTGCCGGGATGAAAGCTCCTATACGCTTGTCTGGAAAAATCAATTTTGGGAGTAAAATCTGGGACGGTCGCGGAAAAGATGCTGATGGAAACTGGTTCACCTGGAGCGCGATCAGGCAAAAACAATTTGATGAAAATGAAAAAGAAAAGAAGGAAGAATACCTGATTAAGTCAGATGGACAAACGTGGTTTCCCAATATGGCTTTTGGTTTTGATTCAATTCCTAAGTCCGGCACATTTTTCATTCGCGGTGCAACCATTTGGTCGAATGACACACTCGGTGTTTTTGAAGGTGATGTATTGGTGAAAGACGGGGAAATCGAGCAGGTTGGAAAATTTCTCCTACATGACCCAAGCATTCCGCTCATCGGTGGAAACGGGAAACACCTCACACCCGGGATTGTAGATGAGCACTCGCACATCGCCATTGAGAAAGGAGTTAATGAAGGCACTCAGTCCAGCTCGGCTGAAGTCCGCATAGGTGATGTGGTAAAAGCAAATGATATCAACATTTACCGCCAACTCGCGGGAGGTGTAACCACTTCTCACTTGCTCCACGGCTCGGCCAATCCTATTGGCGGGCAATCAGCACTTATAAAACTCAAGTGGGGAGAATCAGCCGATGAAATGCTCATCGATGATGCACCCGGCTTTATCAAATTTGCCCTCGGTGAAAATGTGAAGCAATCCAACTGGGGGCCAAATTTCACGATGCGTTTTCCGCAAACCAGAATGGGTGTTGAACAGGTCTTTTACGATTATTTCAAAAGAGCAAAAGACTATGCAAATGAATGGGCAAAGTATGACAGTCAGAACCAAAAGTTTTCGTTGCGAAAAGTCCCCTTGTTGCGCCATCTGGCGGGTGAAGGTCCCAGCACTCCACGAGTCGATTTAGAACTCGAAGCACTGAGTGAAATTCTGGATACGAATCGGTTCATTTCCTGCCATTCTTATGTCCAGAGTGAGATCAACATGCTTATGCACGTTGCCGACAGTATGAAATTCAGAGTCAATACGTTTACGCACGTTCTCGAAGGCTACAAAGTTGCCGACAAACTGGCTGAGCACGGAGCAGCCGGCTCAACATTCAGCGATTGGTGGGCCTACAAGTTTGAGGTGAACGATGCAATTCCGTACAACGCAGCACTCATGCATGAACAGGGCGTTCTGACAGGAATCAACTCTGATGATGCTGAAATGGGCCGTAGACTCAACCAGGAAGCAGCCAAAACAGTGAAATACGGAGGAGTGTCTGAGGAAGAAGCACTCAAAATGGTAACTCTCAATCCGGCCAAAATGCTCCATCTTGACCATCGCATTGGCAGTGTGATTGAAGGAAAAGATGCTGATTTGGTATTGTGGGATAGTCATCCTTTGAGCATCTATTCAAAACCGCTTTATACGTGGATTGAAGGAGTTCCGTATTACACTCACGATCAGAACCAGCTTGCCGTTGAGCGTAATCAACAGGAAAGATCCAGGCTCGTGAAAAAACTATTGAACGCAGCCGATAAAGGCTACCCAACCAAAACACCCGATAAGAAAACGAATAAACTCTATCATTGTGACACGTTGGTTGATGAGGTTAAATAATTGCAATAAATGCCACAATCATTTAACAAAATATGGATACACGCTATTTGGGGAACAAAATATAGAGAGCCTATTATTGAATTGGGCATTGAACAAAAGGTGCATCAATTCATGTCAGATCAATTACGTGAACATGGATGTCCGGTTAGAATTATAAATGGAATGCCAGACCATGTTCATTGTTTGTTTTTACAGAACCCCAAAAAATCTATTGCTGAAATTATTAAGCAAGTCAAAGGAAGCAGCTCTTTTTATGTCAATCAAAACGAATTGATAACAGGTAAATTTGCATGGCAAAAAGGCTATGGGGCATATTCTGTTTCAGAATCTGGCGTAGAAAGAGTTTTCCAGTACATTAAAAACCAAAAACGACATCATCAAAGAAAATCATTTCAAGAAGAATTTGAAAGATTTTGTCATCTCCACGGAATATCACCATAGCAATCGGTTTTAACCGGTTGCGGAAATGAAAAAACCATAACCATAACCATCGGTTTTAACCGATGGCTTGAAACAGAACTATATGATAGGAACAACCATAACCTGCGGTTTTAACCGCAGGCTTGAAACTATAACCCTCGGTTTCAACCGATGGGTCGGGACATCCATAACCATCGGTTTTAACCGATGGACAGAGCCAGCTACAACCATCGGTTTTAGCCGGTGGCTGATCATCATGCTTATGGTCTCTTTAGGATTTGAGGCTTACAGCCAAATCCCAACACCAGCCGAAAAACCCGACAAGTCGATGCTCATCCTGGGCGGAACGGCTCACGTTGGTGACGGCCGAATCGTAAAGAATGCAGCGGTCGGGGTGAAGAACGGTCATTTCACTTTTGTGGAAAATCAAATGTTTCAGCGCGTTGATACCCAGGAGTTCGACACCATCATCAGACTCACTGATGAGCACATTTACCCTGGATTTATCGCGCCCAATACTACTCTCGGATTGAGAGAAGTCGATGCGGTTAGGGCAACGAGAGACTTTGACGATGTGGGGCTTTTCAATCCGAATGTACGTTCACTGGTGGCTTATAACACGGACTCACGCATCATTCCAACTATCAGATCTAACGGTATTTTGTTGGCTCAGGCTACACCGCGTGGCGGACTCATAAGCGGTTCTTCCTCCATTATGCAGCTCGATGGCTGGAACTGGGAAGATGCGGTTTTGAAAAAAGATGACGGCATTCACCTCAACTGGCCTGAACGATTCATTCAGCACGGCTGGTGGGCCAATCCGGGAGGTTCTGACCGAAATAAGAAAGAAGAGAAACAAATAGAGAAAATTCAAGAATTTTTCACAGAGGCGAGGGCTTATTACGAAGGAGGATCTGACCGTGAAAACCTGCGTTTTGAAGCGATGAAAGGTGTTTTTGACGGATCAAAAAGACTGTATATTCACTGTAATCAGGCGAGAGCAATTGTAAGAGCTATGGAGTTGAAACGCGATTTCGATATTCCTAACGTTGTGCTCGTGGGCGGCTACGATGCCTATCTAGTTCCAGAAGCGCTCACCGATAATGACGTTCCGGTCATTTACCAGCGACCACATTCATTGCCACACCGCGATGATGATCCCATTCATTTGCCTTATCAAATCCCCAAAAAATTGCAGGAAGCAGGGATTCTTTTTTGTTTGGATATGAGCGGGAGTATGGAGGCAATGAATCAGCGCAATTTGCCGTTTGTAGCAGGAACAGCACACGCTTACGGATTGGACAAGGAACAGGCGATTGCTGCTATTTCCGGGAATTCTGCTAAAATTTTAGGAATTGATGAAATGGTCGGGACCCTCGATGCGGGCAAGCAAGCCACGTTTTTCATCTCCAAAGGTGATGCTCTTGATATGCGAACAAACAAGCCGACTCATGCCTTTATTCAGGGAGCGGAGATCGATTTGGACAATCCGCAAAAAGCGCTCTACCGCAAGTTTAAAAGCAAATACGAAAACTGAGCAACATGCGAACGTTAAAAGTCATCCTCTTCTTTGTCGTGCTCACAGCCATCGGTTGGGGAGCCTGGTACTATTTGCAACAGCAGGACCGGGAACAACAATTCCGGGAAAATGAATTGTTACGGTCAGAGCTCAGCAATCTTCACAACAAGGCTCAGCAGGTTGAAGACAGCCTGCGCGATAACAATCCAGATCCGGCTCTGACCAAGTTTACCATTGCCGATAAAGCAGATAAACTTACGAGCCATGTTCAGTACACGAAAAAAATGTTGGCCGAGCGTGTTCACATTGATCTCGTTCACTCTCCAGATTCTCTCTTGTTGGAAGAGCCCGATAATGAAGATGTGGAAGCGATTTTCCTCAATGAAAAAGATCAATTCAGCGATTACCATCGCGAGGAACTCATCGAGCGGTTGTCAAAATTCATCCGATACGCTGAGGAATACTCCAACGGAGATGTAGCTGAGCTTATTCAGTCCCGCGAAATACTATCGGCCAATCATGTTTGTGGCGAAATGCAGGGATCAGAGTGTTACGCACGTCTTGTGAAGTCGCTAAACCGTTTGTCCATAGAGCTGGAAAAATTCAAACTCGAACTTTTGCGCAATGGCTAAGTGGCTGTTTGTGATATTGCTTACAGTGTTTTTTTCCTGCGATCGTGAGGAAGAAACCTGGCGGGTGCAGTACGAAGTCAATTTGCTCGAAAACGAGCAGGCATCAGTCCGCGCTATTTATCGAAATTCCAAAAATACCGATGTGAGCGAATCACCTATCGATGATAACGTTTGGCGTTCCCCGGTCTATGACGATTTCAAAGAAGGCGATGAAGCATACATCCGCGTGGAGCGACTCACAGGCGATGCCGATTACGAAATTTCAATCCTCCGCGATGGAGCTGTTCACGAAAGCGACCAGCTAAAAGCCGGCCAAACTGAGATTGAAGTGAAGAGGAGGATTTAGTTTGAGGCCGAGGCCGAGGTCAAGGGCTAGGTCGAGAGAGGTAGGTTGAATTCTGCTCAATTTCATATTGACTCACTTTAAAGTGGTCAACCTATATCAGAGACGTACAGACGTACCAAATTCATAACTCAAAACCCATCATTCATAATTCCTAATTATACTTTCCCCTAAAATTTTCCCGCCTTCTCGCTGTGGTTATCTTTGTCGGTTCAATTTCAACTTAAAATATCAAAGTCGTGAATCAGCCGAAAAGACATTTAGTGACAGCAGCATTACCTTACGCGAACGGACCGCTACACATCGGTCACATCGCGGGAGCTTATTTGCCTTCAGATATTTACGTGCGTTACCTCAAAGCGCGCAGACAAGACGTTGTGTTTGTGTGCGGAAGTGACGAACACGGGGCTGCCATCACAATGCGCGCGCTCAAAGAAGATATTACTCCGCAGGAGATTGTCGATAAGTATCATAAAATCAATAAAAAAGCATTTGAGGATTTCGGTATCGATTTCGATATTTACGACCGCACCTCAACTGAGCGTCACGCAGAAACAGCCCAGCAGTTTTTCCTCGATCTGGAGAAAAAAGGTTCGTTTGAAGTTGAAACACGCGAACAGTTTTACGATGAAGAGCACAAACAGTTCCTGGCCGATCGCTATATAACAGGTGAATGTCCAAAATGCGGACACAGCGGAGCCTATGGCGACCAGTGCGAAAAATGTGGTTCCAGCTTAAATGCCAATGACCTCATCAACCCAAAATCGGTTTTGTCCGGGAAAACTCCGGTTCTGAAAGAAACCAAACACTGGTACCTGCCCATGCAGCGCCACGAAAACTGGCTCAAAGACTGGATCACAGAAGGTACGCTCGAAGGAAAAGAGCACCACGATCCCAAAAAATGGCGCAAGCAGGTGATCGGGCAGTGCATGAGCTGGATCGATGGCGGACTCGCACCGCGCGCCATGACCCGCGATCTCTCATGGGGAGTTCCGGTTCCGATCGAGGGCGAAGAAGGAAAAGTGCTCTACGTTTGGCTCGATGCGCCAATCGGTTACATCACGGCTACGAAACACTGGGCTGCTGAAAACGGCTCTGACTGGGAAAAATACTGGAAAGATGATGAGTCGTCCATCACGCATTTCATCGCGAAAGACAACATCGTTTTTCACTGCATCATTTTCCCCATTTTGCTCAAAGAGCACGGGGAGTACAACTTGCCCGTGAATGTGCCGGCCAACGAGTTTTTGAATCTCGAGGGCGATAAGATCAGCACCTCGCGCGAATGGGCCGTTTGGCTGCACGAATACCTGGAAGATTTTCCCTGTAAAAACGATGAGTTGCGTTACGTGCTCACCAGCATATCGCCCGAGGCAAAGGACAGCGAATTTACATGGAAAGATTACCAAAACCGCGTGAACAATGAGCTCGTAGCCATTTTGGGAAATTTCGTGAACCGCGCACTGGTTCTCACCCATAAATATTTTGACGGTCAGATCCCTGAGGCGGACGAACACCATGACATCGATCAGGAGTTGCATGATTCGATTAGTGAAATTCCGACAATCATAGCAGAGAAAATCGAGAATCATCGTTACAGGGAAGCTCTGCAGGAAGCGATGAAACTCGCTCGTCACGGTAACAAATATCTGGCCGATACTGAACCGTGGAAAGTATTCAAAACCGATGAAGACCGCGTAAAAACAATTTTATTCAACGCCTTGCAGGTTGTGGCGAAGTTGGGAATCGTCCTCGATCCGTTTATGCCACAAACGGCCGAAAAGTTGCGTCAATACACCAATTTGGCGAAGAAAGACTGGGAACTGACTGAGAATCCCGAATTGCTTGTTTCGGGTCAGCCCATTGAAAAGCCCGAGTTGCTCTTTCAAAAAGTGGAGGATGAGGTGATTGAAAAACAGGTAGAAAAATTGAAAGCCAAAAAAGCAGAAAAGGAAAAGCAGGAAGCGATGGAACAGTCAGAACCGATCGAGTTTGAGGATTTCCAAAAAATGGATTTACGCATAGTGGAAATTATCGATGCCGAACCCATACCAAAAGCTGATAAACTGTTGAAAATCCAAATATCACTCGGTTCTGAAGATCGCACCGTAGTGAGCGGGATAGCAAAGCATTACAAGCCTGACGAGATAATTGGTCAGCGAGTGCTCTATTTGGCAAATTTGAAACCGCGCAAAATTTTTGGAGTAAAATCACAGGGAATGTTACTGATGGCTCAAAACGATGAATCGGGCGTTTTGTCTACGATTCAGCCCTCAAAAGATGAAGTAAAAGGCGGAGACAAAGTCAGTTAAAAGAAAATGAAAAGGCTATCAGCTTTGAAGTGAGCGGCTTAATTTTGTACTTTAGGGACGAATTTATACCTGTGTAGGTTTTTGAGTGTTGCATGAAAATGCTTCGTGAAAACTTTAAGCAAGAATGTAAATTCAAGGAAGGGGGTGTATCAATATCGAAAAATCTATTGTTTTTCGGTATTAAAAGGCAGTCGTTAAAAGTTAAATTGTAGGTATAAGCGATAAAACTTGTGACTACCTGCGTATTAATTTTAAAGCATCTTTTGATACACCTCCCGGAATAGTTAAAATGTTTTACTAGCAACGAGCCGTAGGCAAAATCCGTCTAAAGGGGAAAACGGATTTACACCTAACTCATAAAAATCAACCAATGAGAAGAATAATACTTCTAATAACGGTACTGTTTTCTACACTATTTTTCAGCGAAAAGGCTTTTGGGACGCATGTTGCCGGAGGTGACATTAATGTTGAGCATGTTAGTGGTAACGTATTTGATATAGAATTAAACTTATATGCTGATTGCTCTGGTAACTCTGGTGCAATTTCAGGTTTGAATAACAATAGAAATATCGGTGTGATCGGTTCTTGTTTTTTGAATACATCAGCTACTGTGTCTGTTGTAAATCCTGGCGGTACAGAAGTGAGTCAGGTTTGTCCAAGCGCTATCAATAATACAACTTGTAATTCTGGTTCATTGCCTGGATTATTAAGGTTTACATACACTGGAACGATTACAGTCCCATCAACAGCTTGTAATGTTACATTTCGTTACGCATTAGCCAATAGAAACACTACAGTGAATGTTACTAATTCTATAGGTGAGCAATTTTATATTGAGACAATATTAAACCTAAGTACTTCATCGACCAATTCATCTCCACAATTTGCATTTGACCCTATCGCATACGCAATACAAGGTCAACCTATCACTTTCAATTTCGGTGCAACAGATCCAGATGGTGATAGTTTAAAATATTCTTTAGTAGGTGCGAAAGGCTACAATGGATCTATTGCATTTGGAAATTCTTCATTGCTTGGGTACGAGCCTGGTTACAGTGCTACTAGCCCGATACAGGGTATTACGTTAAATCAGAATACTGGAGCAGCCTCTGCACTGCCCACTGTTCAGGGGAATTTTATTGTTGTTTGTAAAGTTGAAGAGTTTGATAATGGTGTGTTAATAGGAGAAATGATTCGTGATATTCAAATTGTCGTGGTTTCAGATCCCAACAATATTCCTACAGCACCCTCTACTTTTACTAACTTTTCAGGTTGGGCAGATTCTGTCGATCAATCAACGATCAGTGCATATCCCGGAATGGATTTTTGTATTGATATCACTTTTTCTGATAATGATGCAAGTGACTCTCTTTCTTTAGTGACTAATCTTAGTTCAGTTTTACCCGGAGCAAGTTTGAGTTTGACAGGGACTAACCCACTTACGGCAAATGTTTGCTGGACAGCTACTGCAGGGATGCCTGTGAGCAATACTGTAGTTTTCAATGTTTCAGACAGTGCTTGCCCTGTCTCAGGAGTTAATTCTTATTCATTAAATGTTTTAGTCCCTCCTTGTAATGGCCTAGTGGGTAGAGTTCGAACGCAGGACGCTTCTTGTGCAGGTTCTTGTGACGGTTGGGCAAAAGTGAAGATGTTTTGTGGATCAGGGAACTATACATATAATTGGGTTAATACGAATGTAGGTCCCATACCTCCTGATGATAGTGTAACACTGTGTGCCAGTTCTACTCAATACAATCTTGTTGTAACTGATAATGTTACGAGTGAAGTTTATAGTAGGGCGGTTTCTATACAAGAGCCACCGAGTATTAGTATTTCTAGCTCTACAAATGCTGCGAGTTGTGGTGGAGCTTGTGATGGAACTATTTCCACGATAGTAACAGGTGGCACACCTCCTTTTAATTACAGTTGGAGTGATGTGTCCTCGAATACACCTAATCGTTCCGGTTTGTGTGCTGGGACTTATGGTTTAACAGTGACGGATCAAAAAGGGTGTTCTCAGTTTGAAAGTTATACAATTGTATCACCTCCTTCTATTGATGCTTCAGTGGTTTCTGTATCTGATCCATTATGTGCGGGAGGGAGTTCTGGAGAAGTTGCCATTGAATCAATTGTTGGATGTGGAAACGTGCCATCATCAACTTGTTCGAGTTTAGATACTGCTCAGGTTGGAACAGGGAATATTGCGTTAGCAGGAGATAACTACCCTGCTATTTACGGAGCTACACGCCAGGCCGGTAAGCACCAAATGATTTATACAGCATCAGAGCTTCAGGCTCAAGGTGTAGAGCCGGGACCAATCGAAGAAATAGGTTTTGATGTAGCTACTGTGTCGCCCTTTGCTGCTAGTTATTCCAGTTTTGAAATTAAAATGAGTTGCACCAGTGCTTCAGATCTTTCCGGAGGTTTTGAAACAGGCCTGGGGACTGTTTATAATCCACAATTTGG
>NZ_JAVLBN010000027.1:0-30822 GCF_031581065.1 Salibacter sp. | reverse complement strand
GTATCTTCAACATTTGGGATCTGATTAAATGGCCTTCCATATGAAGCCAAAAAAACATCTTCAATTTCTGCATCAAAGCTACTTGTTATTCCAGCAACGATAAATGTAGAATCCACAACTAATCCACCTCTAGCAATATCTAACTCACTTCCTCCTGATGTTGAAAAGAAATCTAATCCTATTATATTATTATTATCATCCCTAACCATCATCAGAATATCTTCCTTTCCAGCTCCAATATTAGAAAATGAATACCCATACATAAATATTTCATTTGAAATTCCATCCTTCACACCTAACCACTCATCTTCATCAGCTCCAAAAACAGTATCACTCCAAACCCTCATCCCATTTTGATCTAAATTGAAAGAAACCGGATTTAACTTTTGATCGCTTTGATAAGAACCTACAGCAGTCACATTCCGATTAGTAAGAGACCCTGTTATCGCTACGTCATTGAATTTTTCTGCACTATCTGTTCCCCAGGTTTCGCTGTAAATTTCGCTCAGCTCAAAATTGGTGAAATGCACCCAGTAATCTGAGTTGTTAGGTTCAGGTTCTGAAAAACCGGCAAAAACATAGTAACCCTGCAGGATGTCCATCCCGTTGAAGCCATCGTTATCCGGACCACCAATCACCTGATTTTCCTGAATATCACCATTATCGTCAATCCTGAAAATCCAACCGTCACTAAAGCCTGTGGATTCATTTCCACGAGATCCGGCAACTACAAATCCGTTGCTGTTAAACGCATTGCCAATGTCATAACAAAAATCCCATTCAGATCCACCATAAACACGAATCCACAACAAGTTTCCCTGTGAGTCAATTCTGGCTATCATTCCGTCATATCCACCAATGAAACCGTAAGAAACTCCTGCTATCAAAAGATCTCCGTTTGGAGCTTCTGTCACAGCATGAGCTTTGTCATTTTCTCCGGTTCCAATGACTGATGTCCAAATGACATTTCCACCGGTATCGGTTCTGATGACATAGATATCACCAAAAGATTCATCTCCTCTTACCCCAGTAGCGCCTACTATTACAAAATCACCATTCTGGGTTTGAATCAAATCGTTGCCCTCATCAAACGAGCCTGTACCGTATGTTTTAAAAAACGTACCAGACTGCGCTGTAAACGACTCTGACCGTGATAGAAAAGCCAATATGATTGCGATATATAGGAATAACCGTTTCAAACTTGAGTTGTTTTAGTCATTAAAAACGCATCTAAGATAACAATTGCAGCCATTGCACGCACAATTGGAACTGCTCTTGGGACCACACATGGATCGTGGCGCCCTTTCCCTTCAACCTCAGCGCTATCGCCTTTTTTGTCAATACTTTGCTGATTACTCATTAGCGTAGCTACCGGCTTAAATGCTACATTGAAATAGATGTCTTCACCATTTGAAATACCGCCCTGTATGCCGCCACTGTTGTTGCTTTTGGTCTTTATGTCACCTTCTTTACTCTCAAAAATATCGTTGTGTTCAGATCCGCGCATTTTCACGGCCTCAAATCCTGATCCATACTCAAATCCCTTCACTGCATTGATCGAAAGCATCGCTTTACCGAGATCAGCATGGAGTTTATCAAAAACCGGATCTCCCAATCCAACCGGGGTATTTTCAATCACGCACGTCACTACTCCGCCAACTGTATCACCCTCATTGCGAACCTGCTCTATCTGTTTGATAAAGCGAGTTGCCGTTTCATCATCAGGGCAGCGGACGATATTGGAAAAGGTATTTTGAAAATCGAGTTTTGAGTAATGTTTTTCGCATCGGTCAGAACCGACTTGCGAAACGTATGCGTTGATCGAGATTTTTTGAGAAGCGAGAACTTGCTGAGCTATAGCTCCTGCGACAACGCGAGTAGCTGTTTCTCGGGCAGAGCTGCGTCCGCCACCACGATAGTCGCGATGCCCGTATTTTTTGTCGTAAGTATAATCGGCATGTGAAGGGCGGTAAACATCCTTCAAATGATCGTAATCCTTGCTTCGTGCATCGCTGTTGGGAATTACAAACCCAATGGGTGTTCCTGTTGTTTTACCTTCAAATATGCCTGATAGAAACTGAACTGTATCGCTTTCTTTTCGCTGAGTTGTAATTTTGCTTTGACCGGGTTTTCGCCTGTCGAGTTCTGTTTGGATAGCTTCAAAATCGAGTTCAACTCCGGCAGGGCAACCGTCAATGACTCCGCCAATCGCCTCGCCATGTGATTCGCCAAATGTGGTGAGCTTAAATAGTTTTCCAAATGTATTACCGGCCATTACAAATACAGTTTAAGAACCAAATACTTTTTGCAGAATTTCTGTTGCTCTTGCCTTTGGGTTGATTCGGATATTCTTTTCTTCTTTTTTGATCAAAGTAAACAATCCATCAAGTGCTTTTTGTGTGACATAAGCATCGAGATCAGGGTTTATTTTTTCTTTTTTGAACGGATTCTTATTGTAAGTAGAAATAATAGGGTTCCAGTACTTCGTCAGGTTCACTTCCTCAATTGATTTTGAAACGATCGGCTTGAACCGCTCCGTAAGCTGGCTCATTGTTAGAGTTCTGAGGTAATGAGTAGCCGCAGTGTCAGTGCCATTTAAAATAGCAAATGCATCTTCTACCGTCATGTTCACTACTGCTTCCTTCAAAATATCGACTGCCTCAGCCGATGCTTTTTCTGCAGCTCTGTTCATGGTTGTTTCAAATTTATCGACCTGCTCATCAAGTCCGGCTTTGAGTGCTACATCTTTCGCTGCTTTTGCTTCTTCAGGGAATGGAATTCGTATCAATTGGTTCTGATTGAAACCTCCTGTTCGTGAGGCACTGTTCACTGCAAATTCAGCTCCTTTGCTAAGTGCTTCTTTCAACCCTTTTATGACTTCGCCTTTAGTCAAATCTGAGCTTGAAACCTTTTTTTCTCCACTAATAGCTTCTGCAGACTTTTTTAGGTTGTCTAAAAATTGTGCGTTTGTAACAGTTGAAAATCCTACACACAACAGAACAAAAAGCAACTTTTTCATATTCATAGTTTTAATCCAGACAGGGCAATTACCGCGCCAAAGTTTAATCGATAGCTTCAGTATCGTCATCTTCAATCTCTGAGATGTTGAGTCCACGAATCTCAGCGCGTTTCTTCCAACGCTCCCGAGCATATTGGCGCAAATCCTCTAATTGATCAAATTCATCAATGATCTCAAACCCGAGCAATGTTTCCAGCACATCCTCCATTGTTACGAGTCCGGCTGTACCGCCAAACTCTTCCGTAGCAATAGCAATTTGCTCCTGGTTTTTCGTAAAAAACTTGTAAGTACTGAAAAGACTTTCATCTTCTGATATCATGGAGACGTCACGCTTGATTTCTTTTAGTTTTTTATCGTTTTCACTTTGCGCGTAACAAACCATAACATCATGTTTATGGACAAAGCCTGTGATATTATCCTTGTTTGATTCGTAAATTGGGATACGAGAAAAATGCTTAAAGCGATCCTCATGGATGAAATCTGCAATTGTTGATTCCTGAGAAGCCGCAACCATGACTGTTCTTGGAGTCATGACATCTTTCACTTTGATAGAGCGAAGATTTACGAGGTTTTTCAAAATCATCGATTCTTCCATCGAAAAAACACCTTCTCTTCTGCCCAGCTCAGCCAATGCCGCAACTTCACTTCGTTCTACCTTTGATTCTTTGTCACTCTTGAAAACTCCTGTAATCAGTCTCGATAAAACAACAAACGGGTAAAGAACCTTAGTGAGTATGTTCAACGACACAGTAGTAAAATGTGCGAGTTGTTTCCAGTAACTCGCTCCAATCGTTTTGGGAATGAGTTCTGAAACAACCAAAATCAATAGGGTTAGAACACCAGATACAATTCCGACAGAAATATCTTCAAAAACAATCGATGCCTGGGCTCCAACTCCCGCGGCCCCAACTGTGTGAGAAATCGTATTCAACGACAAAATAGCCGATAGCGGTTCATCAACATCCGTTTTAAAGCCAAGGAGCTTCTCAGCCCATTTCACTTTCTTATTCATTTTAGATTCTATGAAACTCGGTGTAATGCTCAGCAGTACTGCTTCCAGTATAGAACAGTAAAATGAAACAACTAAGGCGAGGAAAAGATAAAAGAGGAGTAATCCCATGATGTGTAATCCGTATTCTTTTTTGCTAAATTAATGTAATCTTACAAACCCACTTTATCTATTGAGGCGTTAACATGGATTTAGTAATTCTATTTCGGTTTTGACCGAAAAATAAAAAATAAGGCTCATGAACTAAAGGTTGACTAAGTTTGTAAGATACGAAAACAAATAATTATGGAAAAGAACCCAAAACTCATTCGATTACTGGTCATTATTGGCGTGGCCGTCATATTAGTTATCGCATTTTCAAGTTCATTATTCTTCACAATCGGACCCGGTGAGCGAGGAGTCATGTATAAACCACTGCAGAATGGGCTCGACAAGGAGTTCGTTTACGATCAGGGACTTCATGTAAAAGCTCCCTGGAATTCGATCATTGTATTTGAAGTGAGGAAAAAAGAAAACGAACAGGCTATGGAAGTCCTTTCGTCAAATGGTCTCGATATCAGCCTTGACATATCTATACGTTACCGACCTGAGGTTGAGAAGATTGGATACCTGTACAATGAAGTTGGTGCCGATTACCTCGATAAAATCGTTGTTCCTGAAGTGCGCAGTGCTACACGTGAAGTAATTGGCAACTACAAACCTGAGGAACTTTACTCAAGCGATCGAAGAGAAATTCAAAAGCAGATTTACACGCGTACTGATAGTGCATTAAATGCCAATCATATCGATTTAGATGCCCTTTTGATCCGTTCTATCAAATTACCTTCTCAAATTAAAGCCGCAATTGAGCGTAAACTCACTGAGCAACAAGAGATTCAGCAAAAAGAATACTCTAAACAAAAGGCTCAAAAAGAAGCTGAAAGACGCGAAATTGAGGCAACCGGTAAAGCGAAAGCCAATGAAATCCTCAATGCTTCATTGTCTGACAAAGTCCTTCGTGACAAGGCTATTGAAGCTACTGAGCGATTGGCAAACTCTAAAAACTCTAAAGTTGTTGTGATTGGTAACTCTGAAAACAGTTTACCGGTATTGTTGAGCGGAGATAAATAGTGAGAAGAAAGTTTAAACCAAGGGGGTGTATCAAAAGTCGTTATAAAATTCAAAATTCAGGTTATTGCAATATGTTAAGCTCCCTAAATAAGCTATTTAACTTTTAACGAATAGCCTTTTAATACCGAAAAATGATAGATTTTTCGGTATTGATACACCCCCTATGGAGTTTATTTCTTGGCGTATTTCTTACGCTCGTGCTCTTTCAAGTGAATCTTTCTGAGTCGAATACTCTTTGGTGTAACTTCTACGTATTCATCACCATCGATGTATTCCAGGTTTTCCTCGAGAGAAAGCTCAATTTTAGGAGCGATTTTCGTTTTGTCATCAGCTCCTGATGAACGCATGTTCGTAAGCTTCTTCGTCTTAATTACATTTAATGTAAGATCATTTTCACGCGTATTTTCACCAACGATCATTCCTTCGTAAACCTCATCACCAGGTCCAACGAAGAACTTACCGCGATCCTGAAGGTTATTCAAAGCATAAGCGATAGCTGTTCCTGTATCGTGTGCGATAAGAACACCGGCCATACGTTTTGGAATATCACCTTTCCAGCCCTGGTATTCGTGGAAACGGTGCGCCATGATCGCTTCACCGGCAGATACGTTGAGTATTTGAGTACGCAAGCCCATGATTCCGCGTGAAGGAATCTCAAATTCGAGATGCATCACATCACCGCGTGGTTCCATGACAAGCATTTCACCTTTGCGCTGTGTTACCAGTTCAATAATTTTACCACTACTCTCTTCAGGAGTATCGATGTAAAGCGTTTCAACCGGCTCCATTTTTTTGCCGTCAACTTCTTTAATGATAACCTGCGGCTGACCAACCTGCAATTCGTAGCCTTCCCTTCTCATAGTTTCGATCAGAACCGAAAGGTGCATTACACCTCGACCATAGACCAGGTACGAATCAGGAGAATCTGTTTCTTCAACGCGAAGAGCGAGATTTTTTTCTGTTTCTTTAAAAAGACGATCACGAAGGTGGCGAGAAGTAACGAACTCACCTTCTTTACCAAAGAAAGGAGAGTTGTTTACGGTAAACGTCATGCTCATCGTAGGCTCGTCAATCGGTATAGTTTTCATTGCGTCAGGATTTTCAGGATCGGCAATTGTGTCACCAATCTCAAACCCATCAACACCTGCAAGTGCCACGATATCTCCTGCTTCAGCGCTTTCAGCTTTCTTTTTCCCCAGACCTTCAAATGTGAAAAGTTCTTTAACTTTTGACTTAACAGAAGACCCATCACGCTTCAACAACACAACATTCATGTTTTCACGAATCTCGCCTCTGTTCACACGGCCAATCGCGATCCGACCGATAAAAGAACTATAATCAATCGATGTGATTTGCAATTGAAGGGGGCCCTGCTCAACCTTTGGACTTGGAACATGTTCGAGAACAGCATCCATGAGTGCAGCAACATCTTCAGTTGGCTTGTTGTAATCCTCACTCATCCAGCCCTGCTTGGCAGAACCGTAAATTGTTGGAAAGTCGAGCTGTTCTTCTGATGCACCCAGGTTAAACATTAGATCAAAAACCTTGTCCTGAACAACATCAGGCTGACAGTTTTCTTTATCGACCTTGTTGATGACAACAATCGGTTTTTTACCGAGCTCAATAGCTTTTGAAAGTACGTAGCGCGTTTGCGGCATGGGACCTTCAAAAGCATCGACTAAAAGCAAAACGCCATCGGCCATGTTGAGAACACGTTCAACTTCACCACCAAAATCCGCGTGACCGGGAGTATCGATGATGTTAACCTTGGTATCTTTGTATTGAACTGATACATTCTTGGAAACGATGGTAATTCCTCTCTCTCTTTCGAGGTCGTTGTTATCGAGAATCAACTCACCTGATTCTTCATTGTCTCTAAAGAGTTGACAATGATGGAGAATTTTATCGACCAAAGTAGTTTTACCGTGGTCAACGTGCGCAATAATTGCGATGTTTTTAATTGCTGTCATGAAAGAACTATAAAATTTAAGTCGGCAAAAGTAAGTGTTGTTCAAGAGGTAAGCACACTAAAGCGCGAAAATGTTACACAATAGTAACACACCAACTCACAAAACACCTCTCCAATCACTCTATATTGTATTTCAAATACTTTTACTAACTTTATCAAAGTATAAAAACCAATTCACTATAGAAAACACAAATCATGTATCGACAAAAGACTGGGTTCTTACGATTTTAATCGGCAATACCAGTTGTAAACATCATTATGCTCTTTGTTTGGGGTTTTGGTGGTAACACTAATCCAAACAAAGCAAATTGGGCAAAAGCAGCTCTCATTTGGTTAGCTATTGCTATTGTGCTCAATATTATCGGGTTTGTAACATTCGGCTCGTTAGCCTTTTTAGGATTAGGCTCTTCAAGCTAAGAAGTAGTAGAACAAACTCTCAAAACGAAAAAAGTCCTGACGATAGCGCCAGGACTTTTTTTAATATCTGAAACAAATAATAACTACTTACTACTTAATTTCAATAAGCTCAACTTCAAAGATTAGCGTTTCATTTGGGCCTATAGCACCCTGAGAGCCGCGTGGTCCATACGCTAAATCTGAAGGAATGTAGAATTTGAATTTAGAGCCTACAGGCATTAACTGAAGGCCTTCTGTCCAACCGGTAATCACCTGGTTCAATCCAAACTCTGCCGGCTTGCCGCGTTTGACAGAGCTGTCAAAAACAGTTCCGTCAAGAAGCGTTCCTTCGTAGTGGACTTTCACTACATCTTCAGGTCCGGGTTTTTCTCCGTCTCCCATGGTTACAACCTCATATTGCAATCCAGATTCGGTAACGGTAACCTCTTCACGTTTTGCGTTTTTAGCCAAAAACTTTTTACCTTCTTCAATTTTGGCTTTGCTCTTTTTAGCCTGTAAATTGGCAAAGTAAGTTTGGAGAAAGGCATTCGCCTCTTCTATTGAAATACGAGTTGAGTCTCCTTTTTGAACATCATTGAATGCCTTAATCATCGCTTCAGCGTTGATAGTATCAAAACCCTGTTTTTTGAGATTTTCAGCAATATTGAGTCCAAGGCTGTAACTCGCGGTATCGATTTCAGTCTTAAGCTCAAACTTGTCTTTGTCTTTTTTCTTTCCCCAATTAAAGAGTTGAGCTTGAGTGGGCAATGCAAACAGCACTGCCAACCCTGCTATTATGATTTCTTTTTTTATCATAAAATTTGTTCCTTATTACTGTTGACCCTGACCTTGCTGAGCTTGTGCCTGGTCAACTATTTCGAGTAATTCAACTTCGAAAATAAGTGTTGAATATGGAGGGATTTGTTGTCCTGCTCCTTTTTCTCCATAAGCGAGGTTGTAAGGGATGTAAAGTTCCCATTTTGACCCAACAGGCATTAATTGCAGAGCTTCAGTCCAACCGGCAATAACACCATTAACAGGAAATTGAGCAGGCTCACCTCTTTTGTAGCTGCTGTCAAAAGTAGAACCATCGATGAGCGTTCCTTTGTAATGTACACGAACCATGTCGTTCATTCCAGGCTTTTCACCATCACCCATTTCAATGACTTTATACTGAAGACCACTTTCTGTAACTTCAATACCTTCTTTTCCTTTGTTTTCTTCAAGGAATTTTTGTCCCTTAGATTTGTTAGCAGATCCTTCTTCTTTGCGTTTCTTTTCCTGCATTTGAGCAAAGTAAGTATTGAGGAACTGCATTGCTTCACCATCATTCATGAGAATTTTGGTAGAATCGCCAGAGTTAATCGCTTTGATGGCTGCTGATAGTGCATCACCATTGATTTCATCAAGACCTTGTTTTTGCATACTAGATGCTACATTTACACCAAGTGCATAGCTAACACTGTCATTGGCACTTTTCAATTTTCCATTGAATGATGAGCCTCCGCCCTGCTGGCAAGATGTACCTATCAATGCGAGTGAAAGTGCTGAACTAAAAAGAAACTTCAATTTCATGTTGATTTTATTTTTGATTTGTGAATATGCGAATGTAAGCCACGTTTTACAGAATCCCTAACGCATGCCGCGTTCCTTTTTTATCTGTTCGTAGGCTTCCTGTACCTTTTGGAACTTTTCCTTTGCTGCTTGTTGAAAATCTTTTCCAAGTGAATTGACTTTATCAGGATGATACTTTACAGCCATTTTCCTGTAAGCCTTTTTAATCTCATTATCTGATGCATTCTTTTCAATTTCCAAAATTTTGTAAGCATCCTCAATTGAGGATTTTGCCCCGCCAAACATGGCTGAGATTGAATAGAAATCCTTGTCTGAAATCCCCAGGTAGTGACTGATGGTTCTGAGTAGCTTAAACTCTTCCTGTTCTACTTTTCCATCGGCATAGGCAATTCCAAAGAGGTAGTGCAGTAACTGGAGTCGCATACTGTGCGACATGTTTTGACGGATCTGAAGAGAAACCTGCCTTACTGATACGTCATGATCGAGGATTTCTCTTAAGGTTCTGACCAATTCTAGTGCCTTGTCATCTCCAAATTGTTTTACCAAAAAGGATTTGACGTAGTTCAACTCCGATTTCATCACGCGGCCATCTGCCTTCATGATTGCCGCTGAAAGGATGAGGAGACTAATGGTAAAATCTCCTGAACGAGTTTGTGTTCGTTGACGTTGAAATGGATCTTGCCGCGCTTTGCCGTTATACATATCGACTTCACTAGCGTTATCAAACAAAGACCCCAGGACAAAGCCGGCAATAGCGCCAATTGGTCCGCCAACTGCCCAGCCTAATCCACCGCCAATCCATTTTGCGTATTTAGACATAGTTTTTCTTTAATTACCAACTACCTCCGGCACCTCCACCGCCAAAGGAACCACCTCCAAAACCACCAAAGCCGCCACCTCCACCAAAGGAGCCGCCTCCGCTGTGGAAATTATTCCAGCTTCCGCGGTGAGCTGAGTTTGTCATGCTCATCAACATCAATGCCGACCAAAATGAAACATCGTGTCCCATTGAATAATGGCGAGCTCTGTTGAACCATCCGGCAATGAAAATGATGAAAAAGAGGAGTAAAAAGATTCCGGGCAGAATTAAACTCTTGCGTTTTTTCTTTCCGGCTTGTTTAGCATATTGATCAGGACTGTACTCTCCTTTTGCAAGGTTGATTAAAACGCCTGCTCCCTGTGCAATTCCTTTCTCGTAATTCCCTTTTTTAAACTGCGGAATCATTTCATTTTCCACAATCTGCTTGGCAATAGCATCAGGAATAGCACCTTCAAGCCCGTAACCGGGGGCAATAAAAGCATGACCTTTATCTCCCCTGCCGCGTTTTGGTTTTATTAAAACAACTACCCCGTTGTTAAATTCTTTTGAACCTACCCCCCATTTTTCTCCAAGTTCAAACGCAAACATTGAAGGGTCGTAGCCATTCAGCGAATTAACTGTAACAATCGTAATTTGAACCGTTGTGCTGTCATCGAGCTTTACGAGTTCCTGCTCCAGCCTCGATTCAAATGAATCATCGATAACATTTGCGAAATCATTGACGAGTTTGGGAGGATTCGGTTTTTGAGGAATGTCCTGTGCTGTAACCCCAAAGCTGAGGAATACAGAAATAAGGAGTAATAAAAATTTATTCATCATTCTTTTTGTCATGGTCAGATCCGAAAGACATTTCGTTCGATAATTCATTGACATCGTCTTTTTGATATGGGAAGTACTTCTGCAGTTCAGAACCGGCTTTCTTCACACCGGCCGCCAGACCCTCAGCGTATTCTCCCTTCTTAAAATGTTCGATTACGATATCGCGTGTAGAATCCCAAAAACCTTCTTCAACTTTAGAGTTGATTCCAACATCGCCTATTATCGCAAACTTTCGATCTTCAAAAGCCACGTAAAAAAGGACACCGTTCCTCAATTCTGTCTTGTGCATCTTCAAAAGTTCAAAGACATGTGCAGCCCTGTCGAGCACATCCTCTTTGCACTTGTCATCAATGTGCACCATGATCTCACCCGAAGTTTGTTTCTCGGCATGAGCAATAGCATCAGTGACTATTTTTTGTTGATCAGGAGTAAAAAATTTTCGCGCGTTCGCCATAATCGACTATTTTCAAATGCGAAAATAACATTCTCATGCATTGCACCGAATGGAGAGGTCGTAAATAACGTTAAAGTGACAGTAAACTAACGGATCATAAGTCGTTTTACAGATGTATTCCCATCATCAGTAATGATTTTCACTAAATACATTCCCGGGCTTGTAAGCTTGGATCTGTATGATCTGGATCTGACCATTTCATTAATCACTAACCTACCCGAAAGGTCATAAACTGAAATACTTTCTATTTCCTTTGAAGATTCAATTCTAAACCTGCTGCTGGTTGGGTTGGGATATATTTTGAGTTCTGCCTGCTGTTCCTCTACCTCCTCATCAGAAAGGACTGTGTTAAAGTTGAGCTCTTTGAATTTTAGTTCGTAAAAGAATCTGAAGTCTTCTTTCAAAAAAACTTCTTGACCATTAGAGTATATGCTTGGAGAGTTTAAACCATTGTTTCTATCAAATACTGTATCCCAAACAATATTTCCATTGTCAGGGTTTAGCTGGGCCAACCAGGGTTTATGATTTGAAGAACTGCTGTCGTTATTCCTGTACCTCCCACGAAGAATAATTCCGTACTTCTCTGAAAAAACACCATAAAACACACCTAATGAAATATCATTACTAGGGTATTTACTTGTAGGAGATAATGGATAAGCGTTTAATTGCTCTGCATCATAATCTAATCTGTATAATTCAGAAGACCAGTCATTTCCATAATAGTCTGCATCAACACTGAAAATTCCATTATGTGTAGTTGCTATAATATTTGCTGCCGGAAAATCGAGAGGTACATACTCATAAGAACCATCAACATCGAAGATCAGCATTCCTTCACTTTCTCCTTTTGGGCCGGGACCAGCTGAAAAATACCACTTCTCATCATAAAAAGCTCTTCCATGATAAAAGTAAGCATAAGGAATATCCAACATTTCAAAAGACTTGACTTCGCCAGTTTGAGCATTCAAATGCGTGACTCCATAACGCGATGAATCAGCTTCTCCAAATAATTCAAATACAAAAACCTCATTTCCATATTGAACAAGTTTAGATTGTCCTGAAAAAGTGAGATTTTGTCCTCTCATCTTCAAAGAATCGTTCATCCATAATAAGTCTCCACTATTATTAAGTTTAAGCAAGTGGGCAACACTATCTCTTATATCCTGTTCACTGTAGAAGTAATAAGAACCATCATGACCAATAACTAATTTGCTAAATGGGTGTCCACTAAATGAAGAAGGTAAGTTAAATTTATCTTTAATAATAAGGTTACTATCATAAGTAGTTACTCCATCATCTAAACAAAGGAACTCACCATTAGATTTCGACACTAAGTATCCACATTCTAAAGAGTCGGTTATAAGATCCATTGATCTGAGCTGAGCAGAAAGTGAACACGAATTAAAAAGAATAAAAATGAATAGGGTTATCCTTAAAAAAAGAGAGTTTAACTTCATAGGTTGTGAATTTGGGTTAAATGTATTGAAAAGTTCAAGAGATGGCAACTTTTTAATCTAAAGCCTCCTTTTTAACCTTTTTTCTGAAAATAATTTCTTTCATCGATTCTGTGAGCTTTCACCTCTTGCCGCAATCCTTATATTTGCCTCAAACCAATGATCAAACAACCATATGAAAGTTGTCATTTTCGCGGGTGGTAAAGGAACCCGTATCTCTGAAGAATCGCACCTCAAGCCTAAACCCATGATCGAAGTGGGTGGCAAACCCATCATTTGGCATATCATGAAAATGTATGCGTCTTACGGTCACAAAGAATTCATCATTTGCCTCGGTTACAAAGGCTACATGATCAAAGAATATTTCCTCAACTACTACTACCACAATGCTGATGTAACTGTTGATCTCAGCAACAATGATGTAGAAGTACACAAGAACAAAGCAGAAGACTTCAAGGTTACACTTGTCGATACAGGATTGGAAACAATGACAGCCGGCCGACTAAAACGTGTGCAACAATACATTGGAGATGAGGATTTCATGCTCACTTACGGTGACGGTGTGGCAGATATCGACATGAACCACCAGGTAGAATTTCACAAAAAACACGGTAAAATGTGTACGATGTCTATCGTGCAGCCGGGTAGTAGATTTGGGATGCTCGATATTGATGAAAACAATGTTGTCAACAGCTTTATCGAAAAACCTAAAGAAGACGGAGCATGGATCAATGGTGGATTTTTCATCCTCAAACCATCCGTCTTCAAACACCTTCATGATGACGCTGACGACATCATGTGGGAGCGCCAGCCACTCGAAGACATCACAACTCAAAAAGAACTCGTAGCCTACAAACACGATGGCTTTTGGAAGTGCATGGACACACTCCGCGATAACAAAGAACTCAACAAATTGTGGGAAACAAACCCAAAATGGAAAAGCTGGGATTAAAAGAAAAACTCAAACAAACCTATAACGGCAAAAAGGTTTTTGTCACCGGTCACACCGGATTTAAGGGAACGTGGCTATTACTCATTCTCAAAGAACTTGGAGCCACTGTTAAAGGTTACTCGCTAAAACCTGAAGATTCAAAAGACTTCTTTGAAGGAGTTAACGGTCAGAGCCAATGCCAGCATGTCATCGGTGATATTCGTGACCGTGAGCGATTGAAAAAAGAAGTGCTCGACTTTCAGCCAGATTTCATCTTCCACATGGCTGCTCAGGCACTCGTTCTGGAATCGTATCAAAACCCGGCAGAAACGTACGATACCAACCTGATGGGAACTGTGAACCTGTTAGATGCTCTCCGATTCATGGACAAGCCCTGCAAGGCAATCATGATTACGACAGACAAAGTCTACGAAAACCTCGAGCGACCAGAACCTTATTCTGAAACTGAAAGACTCGGTGGTTACGATCCCTACTCCAACTCAAAAGCTTGTTGCGAACTGGCAATCAGCTCATACAGAAACTCATTTTTCAACATCACTGATTATCCCAAACATTACAAATCAATAGCTGCCGTGCGAAGCGGAAATGTCATTGGCGGTGGCGACTTCAGCGAAAACCGCATCATCCCTGATCTGGTAAAGTCGATGCGAAAAGGTGAGTCACTCATCGTGCGCAACCCATCAGCCATAAGACCGTGGCAACATGTCCTCGATCCGTTGAGCGGTTATTTACAACTGGGTATGAAAATGAATGAAGATCCCGTTGATTTTGCTGATGCCTTCAACTTTGGTCCGCATACTGATGATGTACTCACTGTTGAAGAACTCGTGAAAACAGCACTCGATTCATGGGGTGAAGGATCATATGAAGTAGCAAAAAACATCGATCAGCCACACGAAGCAAACTTGCTCAAACTCGATATAGCTAAAGCAAAAGCAAAGCTCGGCTGGACACCTTTCTTTAGTGCTAAAAATGCTATTCAAACAACTATCGAGTGGTATCGAAAAAGTGAAGATACAGACATGACCGATCTCACTTTAGCACAAATCAACCTCTTTTTTGACGCGCAATGAAAAACAAGATAGCGACAGAAATACCGGGTGTTTTCAAAATCGAACTGTTTCATGCAGGAGATGATCGCGGATCATTCACCAAGGTATTTCACGGTCCGTCAATGAAAGACTGGGACCTTCCTTTTGAACTGGCCGAGAGCTACTTCTCCGTCAGTCAAAAAGGAGTTGTACGTGGAATGCATTTTCAAATTCCGCCCGAGGATCACGAAAAAATTGTCTATTGCAACACGGGCAAACTCAACGATGTGCTCCTCGACATTCGGGAAGACTCCCCCACTTTTGGTAAATCGATAAGCCTGCCACTCGGTGGATCTGACCGATACGCTGTTTACGTTCCAAAGGGAATAGCACACGGTTTTGAGGTTCTGAAAGACAACACGATGATGACGTATTTGGTTTCCTCAGCTCATGCTCCAGAATTTGACAAAGGTATTTTGTGGAATAGCTTTAACCACGAATGGGAAACTCAAAACCCCACGCTATCACAACGCGATCAAGAATTTCCTTCATTTGAAAACTTTAAAACTCCATTTTAAACTATGCGAATCCTCATCCTGGGAGCTAGCGGATTAGTTGGCGGCAACTGCCTCAAGTATTTTAAAACGAAAGAAGAACTCGAAGTTGTAGGAACTTACTTTTCTTACCAAACTGAGGATACCGTAAAGTTCAATACACTCGACCTGTCAGATCCCGAAAATTATGATGTCGACAGCTTCAAACCAGATGTAGTAGTTCATTGCGGGGCACTTACCTGGGTTGACTACTGTGAAGACAACAATGAAGAAAGCTGGCAAAAAACGGTTAAATCTACTCAGAACGCACTGAAAATAGCCGATAAACACGATGCTCGATTCGTGTATATTTCATCAGATTACGTGTTTGACGGAACTGAAGGACCATACACTGAAGATAATGAGGAAAATCCGGTCAGCGTTTACGGGAAACACAAACTCGAGGCTGAAGAAAACGTACTCCAGAGCGGACTCGATTTTTTGACTCTGCGCATAACGAATGTTTTTGGTGATGAAGCGCGCGGAAAAAACTTCATTGCCCGCATGATCAACAATGTGCAAAAGGGAGAAGAAATGACGCTCAACCTGCCGTTCGATCAATACGCTACTCCCATCAACGCAGCAGATATTGCACGAGCAATGTATCTCCTTTTGCGCGATGACAAAATGGGAATCTACAATATTGCAAGCACAGATTTCATGAATCGTGTGCAACTGGCTACACATATATTAAAGTACTTTCCTAACCACAAAGTGACAATTGAACCAAAAAGTACGAGAGAAATCAACCCTCCCGCTCCGCGTCCTTTGATGGGCGGATTGATAGCCGCAAAGTTCTTATCAGAATACCCCGATTTCCATTTTACTAATGTTGACGATTACGTGAGAAAGAAAGTGGGCGATTTTGAATAAATTCGCACCGCATAAATGAAGATAAAGAATGTTCAAGAATATAGACGATAGCCTCAAATCGGCTCTGACCGAAAAACTGACGGAGAAAACTTTTAAACGCCCAGTTCCCGGGGAAGACTACATTCCGGTTACCGGCAAGGTTGTAGATGAAGATGATTTGCTGTTTGGAATTGATGCCGTTATGGATGGCTGGCTCACTACAGGGCGTTTTGGACCTGAGTTTGAAAAAGAATTTGCTGCCTATTTTGGTTCGCCATTTTCACTGCTCGTGAATTCGGGATCATCAGCTAACCTGGTAGCTTTTTCGGCACTCACCTCACCAAAATTGAAGGAGCGTCAAATAAAACCTGGTGATGAAGTCATTACAGTAGCTGCCGGCTTCCCCACCACTGTGAACCCACTCATTCAACACGGTTGCAAACCCGTTTTTCTCGATGTTGAAATTCCAACTTACAACATTGACGTTTCAAAGCTCGAGGATGCTGTAACTGGTAAAACAAAAGCTATCATGATCGCCCATTCACTCGGGAATCCGTTTAACCTTAGTGTTGTGATGGAAGTCGCTAAAAAGTACAATTTGTGGGTAATTGAAGATGATTGCGATTCATTAGGTGCAACTTATAATGGTCAGAAGACCGGAACCTTTGGCGATGCCGCAACTGTTAGTTTTTATCCGGCTCACCATATTACGATGGGCGAAGGCGGATCAGTATTGATCAACAATCCGTGGCTTAAGAAAATTGCCGAGTCATTTCGTGACTGGGGACGTGACTGCTATTGCGAACCCGGAAAAGACAATACTTGCGGAAGACGATTCAAGTGGCAACTGGGTGATTTACCAAAAGGCTACGACCACAAATACACTTACTCACACGTAGGCTTCAATTTGAAGGTGACAGACATGCAGGCTGCAATTGGCTTGAGTCAGTTACGTAAAGCAGATCAATTTGTGGAGAAACGCAGAGAAAACCACAAGTTGCTCTACTCTAAGATGAAGCAATTTGAGGAGTATTTCATTTTACCCGAAGCAACTGAGAACTCAAATCCATCGTGGTTTGGTTTTATGTTGACTGTGAGACCCGAAACGGGAATAGATCGCCACAAGCTCATCAAGTTCCTGGAAAAGAACAAAATTGCAACCAGACTCCTATTTGCCGGGAATTTGACAAAACAGCCGGCTTACGTAGATCTCGATTATCGGGTTGTTGGAGATCTGACCAATACTGATATAATTATGAACAACAGCTTTTGGCTGGGAGTGTGGCCAGGATTAGACGAAGGTCATTACGATTATATTGTAGATGTACTCACTAAGTTTTTCTCAGAACAATAATGGTTTCCAATTTTGGTAATTATTTCAAGTATAAATTTCATCATTTAGAGAGAATTTAGTAGATTTAGGAACAAATGGCCAAAACGTATTTATCGCAAACGGTACAAGCGGACTGAAGATATTGTCTAAAATTGATCGATTGATATTTTTTCTTTGCTCTTGAAAAGCTCCGGTCTTATTGATCGGATCTTTTTTTATGGATTTCCCTTGCCCTATTTAACAAAATATTTACCTTTATGACTCAATAAAACATAAAACTGAATTTTCTATATGGGAAAAGGAGATCGAAAAACTGCTAAAGGCAAGAGATGGAGAGGCTCATACGGAAAGGCCAGACCAAAAAAAGGTTCTAGAAAAATGCCTGTTGCAGCAAGCGTTGCCGAAAAAGAAGGAGAAGAAAATGTTGCTAAACGCGACAGCAAAAAAACTTCTTCAACAAAAAAAGCAACCACTGCTAAAAAGAGTTCGTCTAAAACGAGAACTAAAAAAACAACTGCTAAAAAGTCAACTACTAAAAAAACTTCAACGGCAAAAAAGAAAGAAGCTGATAAAGAATAATCAACACTTTATCCTAGTCCTAATTCTTAATCAAAAAAAAGGCTGTTTTTTCAAAAAAACAGCCTTTTTTATGTTCCAAAATTATTATGGTGATAACCGTTTCTTAGACCAGTTTTTGTCGATCAACTCATATGCTATTCGGTCGTGTAACCTACTCGGTCTTCCCTGCCAAAACTCAAAATAATATGGCTTAAAAATATAGCCCCCCCAGTTATTTGGCCTGGGAACATCTTTCCCTTCAAATTCCTTTTCGTATCGCTTTACCTTTTCTTCGAGCTCAGTTCTATCAGCTAATTGCGCGCTCTGGTCACTCGCCCAGGCACCAACCTGGCTTTCACGTGGCCTTGAAGCAAAATACTCATCACTCTCCTTTTCGGTTAACTTCTCCACAACTCCGTTAATCCTGATCTGTCGCTCGAGTTCTGACCAAAAAATATTGATCGATGCATGCGGATTTTCCTTGATCTCAATTCCCTTTTGGCTGTTGTAATTCGTGTAAAAGACGAGACCATCTTTTTTTAACCCGCGGGTATAAACCACTCGCGAGCTAGGTACCCCATCTCTATTCACCGTAGAAAGTGTCATCGCCTTAGGATCTGGAACCTGTGCCCCAACAGCCTCTTCAAACCACTTAGCATATTGCTCGATCGGATTATCCTTCACCGATCCTTCATCCAGCTTTTGTTTGCTGAAATCATGCCTCACCTCATTCAGGTAATTGGAAACTTCCTCTATCATAATTGAATTGCTTCTCGTTTAATATAAATTTACGAAGATCGTCAGTAATTATTCTTCTAAACATAAAATTGCCTTGAAAAGTTCACGGTCAGAACCGGTAACTGAGCCCAACTCCTTTCTGCTCACCGAAACATGGAAACAGCTTAATTCGCTTGTTTTCAAACGCATTGACCGTCATCCGGCCACTCATGTAACCGATTGCCGCTCCCCAAACCACATCAGAGAACCAGTGTTCATCGATCATAATCCGCGAAACTCCCACCATTGAAGCAGTAGAGTAACTTACAATGGAAACCCATGGTTTATCAAAGTGCATGCTGGCAACAGTAGCAAGAGCAAAAGCACCGGAAGTGTGCCCCGAAACAAATGATGTATGCTCAAAAAAATTTGGCCCTTCAAGATCAATTCCATCCTTTGGTCTTCTCCGTCCTACTAATAACTTGATTGAATAAGTGTGAAAAGCGTTGAGCCCAATTGCTGCCATTCCGCGCATTCCCAGTTGAGTGAATTCATCATTATTGGTCAGAGCACCAACCGTAGCAGTTAGTGTTGGAACTCCCGCTTGTGCGATGGGGCCACCTGCCAGTGTCACGTGGTCCCATATCTCGTTTTTTTCAGAATTACTCCGAAACAGTTTATCAACCGTGAAGCTCAATCCGCCAAGGGTCAAAAAACCGGCAACAGGCAAAATGCTTTCATTTCTTATAATAGGCTTTTTACTCCACATTTTCCTGTGCGACTCAATCGGTATCGTTATGAACCACTGGTAATCGGATTGTTGAGTTCGGTTCTGACTATTAGCATTCTTTAAGGGTGATAAAATAAAAATAAGTAAAACTAATACTTCAATAAGTCTTTTTATACCCTTCTGTTCTTTGACAGTAGGTTCTGTGCTTATTTTTGTCGTAGAAAAATTAATCATTATGGCAGTAAAAGTAACAACAGACAACGAGTTTAAAGACATTCTTTCAAGCAATAAAAAAGTAGCAGTCAAGTTTTATGCAGACTGGTGCGGTCAATGCAAGCTCATGGCTCCAAAATACCGAAAAATGAGTGACCTTGAAGAGTTTGAAGATGTCGTTTTTCTAGATATCAATGCTGAGGAAAACCAGGAAGCACGTAAAATGGCCGGTGTCAACAACCTTCCATTCTTTGCGGTCTTTAAAGATGGCGAACTCCTTGAAGGCAGGCCAACAAGTAAGAAAGAGAAAGTTCAGGAAATGATTCAATCTCTCAGTTAATGCAAGTTAAAGTAATCAAACAACTCGCAAAAGAGTACGATATTCCTCAGCTCAAAAAAGCTGAGGAAGCGTTACTCGAAGAACAGATTCCGGAGATTGAGATCGAAGGAGAAGATGAAGGTGAACAGCTCACCCATGTGATGGCTGCCGCCTGGGTTATCGACTTCATGGCAAGAGAGGGAGTATCAATGGGAAAAGCTGTTCGCGAATACACCAACAAAGTGCGCAAATCAATCGACTAAAAAGAATAACAATGCGATTACCAATTATAAAACAACTCGTGAAAGACGGTTCTTTTGATGAGGACTACATGGAAGAAGCTGTTGAAGTGCTGTTATCAGTAGCTGAAGCTCCCGGAATTAAAGATGAAGAAAGCGAGGTCATCGGTGAGCTCGTTTCCAACATTGAAGGAGCTAAAGTAGTTTTAACCGACATACGCGAAAACGGAACTTCTCAAAAAGAAGCTCTCAACGGTTTTATGCAACGTGTTATGGGGGCTGTAGAATAGTAACCCTCCAATGCAAATTATTCGTAAATTTGAAGGAAACAGATTATTATGAAATCGGTTAATATTCAAATATCAGATTTTGAGTACGATCAACTTGGTTTAGATAAAGATTCTCTTTCTTTTTCTGAACTGCTCGAAATCATTGAAAGGAAAATTACTAAGCAAACACTAGAAAAAAGTATTAAACTGACCAATAAATATGGTTTCTCTAATATGAGCATGGATGAAATAAATGAAGAGGTAAAAGAATACAGAAATGCAAAAGATCATTCTTGATACCAATGTTTTAGTTTCATCCTTGATTCAATAGAATTATCCTTACTTAATTGTTGAATACTCTATTGTCAGCCACAAAAACCTACTTAGTGCTCTGGTGACTTAGTGGCTAATTCAAAAATCCATCAAAGATCAACCTGATAATCGTTTTTTAGAACTTGCAGTCGCTTCAGATGCTGACTTCCTTATTACTGGCAACACAAATGATTTTACGATTGATTCAGTCAAAAAAACTAAAATCGTGACTCCACGACAATTTGGAAAGACTTTAAAAATAAAACACATTAAAAAGCCGGGCTTTCTTCCGGCTTTTCTTTTTCATAACCCTCACTTTACTTTTAAGCAAAACTACTTTTCAATATTTGCTACTTTTGAGAAAAATCTCAACTATGAAATACTTTTCAATCATAATCGCTGCGCTGTTAGTGTTTGCAGCATGTAATAAAGACGATGATAACGGAGAAGACCAACAAAATTTAGCTGATGAAGCCTACATGACAGCCGATGTCAATAGACAGGAAGTCATGGCCGACTACAAAGTAGTTTTGCAGGATATCGTTTTTAATGCGTACTTTCCTTCAGATAGTTTAGTTGAATTTCAACGACTCGTGGGGAATGAAAATCCGCAGGGATTCTATGCCGTTTTGAACAAAACAATTCTCGAAACACTCGATTACCCTCATACTTTTCGTCCTTCAAACAAAGATATCCAACGCTTAAATTTCACCTACTACGACACGGCAAATACAAGCTACACGCACAACCTTGCCGATACAACTGAATTCTCCCTAACCATTAATAACCACAACAGCAAACATGTCATCACCGGAACTTTTTCTGGCAAGCTTTACAGCCAGGATAAAGATTCGGTAAACATCACAAACGGAAAATTCGAAATCGACCTCAAAAAGTATTAATCGAAATGGTCAGAACCGCAATTGTTCTATCGGCAGCCGCAGCATTGTTATTCAGTTCGTGCTCGGCTCAAAATGCTCTTCCACTACACCCCAATATCAAAAAAACGGATAACGGTTACATCTTTGTCCACGAAGGCGATACCTTCACCGAAGAATACAGCGAATTCGCCAATCTGCAACAGTTTGAGACGAGTCCTGAGGGAAATGAAAAAGGCATCGCGTTCGATTTCGAAATGCCGGATCTGAACGGAACGCTCTACTACGGCTTTATCCCCTATCCCGATACCAAACACCCACTCCCCGTTTACTTCAAAAAACCGGTAGAAATCGAGAAAGGAAAAGCCCAAATCGAAATGGCCTACCTCAGCGGAAAGTACGATATGATCGACTGGCAGGAAAAGGGATTCGGAACCATCGGCTACCGGGTGGTGAACGATGAAGGAACAATTCTCTATGACGGGAAAGTGACCTTCTCGGGAACAGGTCCGTTTGAAATTGCCAATACATTACTCGAAGGGCCCTACATCACAGATGTAAAACCCTATTCCTTTTCCATCTCTTACAAAACGAGCAAAGGCTTCAAGAGCAATGCGAAAGTGAACGAACAGCTCTACGAATTTGAAGAGCCGAGAACGAATCACGAACTCACGGTTGACGGACTCAAACCCAATACTACTTACAACTACTCCATCATGCTGGATGAGAAACAGGAATACACATTCTCGGTCAGAACCGCACCCAAAGACGGGTCGCGCGAGGCTTTCACATTTGCCTATGCCAGCGACAGTCGGCACGGGCGAGGCGGTGGAGAACGCAAGATTTACGGGGCAAACGCCTACATCATGAAAAAGATGGCTGCCCTCGCCCACCAGGAACGAGTTGGCTTTTTACAGTTCTCCGGTGATCTGATCAACGGCTACCTCACGAGTCTGGGTGAGATGAACCTACAATACGCCAACTGGCGAAGAGCAGTTGAACCGTTTTGGCACCACTTCCTGATCAGACCCACGATGGGGAATCACGAATCGCTGATGCGCGTATTCCGCAATGAAGATGGCGATCGCTTTGGCGTGGACCGTTTTCCTTACGCCACCGAATCAGGAGAGGCTATTTTTGCACAGAATTTCTCCAACCCGATCAACGGGCCGGCTAACGAAGACGGCTCTGACCACGACCCTGATAAAAGTCAAACGAATTTCCCTAGTTACAGCGAAACGGTTTTTAATTACAGCTATGCCAATGTAGGCGTTATCGTACTGAACAGCGATTACTGGTACGCTCCGGGACTCAAGAATTTCCCGGCAAGTGGCGGAAACCTGCACGCTTACATCATGGATAATCAGCTCGCGTGGCTGAAGAAAACGCTCAAAATGTACGAACAAAACGACAACATCGATCACGTTTTTGTCACGCAGCACACTCCGGCTTTTCCGAATGGCGGACACGTAAAAGACGACATGTGGTACCACGGAAACAATGAGCACAGGCCAGTGATAGCAGGAAAAACCGCTGATAAGGGCATCATCGAAAGACGCGATGAGTATCTCGATTTGCTGGTGAATGAAAGTTCAAAAGTGCGCGCGATACTCACCGGTGACGAGCACAATTACTGCCGCACTACGATCAACGATGAAACGCCCCGCTATCCCGAGAATTGGAATCTCAAAAAGACTGAACTGAGTAGGGAGATTATGCAGATCAACAACGGTGCGGCCGGGGCACCTTACTACGCAAAAGAAGAAACGCCCTGGCAGAATTTCACCAAAGGTTTTACGACTCAAAACGCACTCGTTTTCTTTGATGTGGAGGGCGACAAAATTGAGGTATGCGTAGTCAATCCCGATACGCTGGAAGAATTCGATTCGTTTACGCTGCAATAATTTTTGATGAACACGCGCACGATAAAGCTCATTCTGCAAATTGCCGTTTTTGGAACGTTTGTGGGTCACGGTACTTTCGCGTTTTTGGTAAAACCGCAGTGGATCGTTTTCCTCACGACAGTTGGCATTCCGCTCGATATGGTTCAGACTGTTATGAAAACAATTGGCATCATTGACTGGTTTGTGGCACTCATCACGTTGGTCAGACCCGTAAAAGCGGTGTTGATCTACGCGACTATTTGGGCTTTTGCCGCAGCACTTATGCGTCCGCTTAGCGGTGGCGAATGGCTCGATTTCGTGGAAAGGGCCAGCAACTTCTTAGCCCCTGCAGCTCTGTACTTCGTAGCTTTTGGATCTGATCGAAAGAAAGACAATCCAAAATGATTGTTTTAAGCTCAATTTAAACAATTACTTTTGCGGCACGTTTCTGGGGCAACCCGTTTTAATAAGTTAAGATGAGTAAAGAAGAAAACAAGATACTGACAGCCGAGGAAGTTGGCGATACACACATGATGTCGAGCATTGATACTCCAATGAGAAAGGATGCTTTTGACCTGAGTGACGAGGAGAAAATTGAGCGAATTGAGGAGTATTTCGGAAAGATCATGGAAACGCTGGGCCTCGACTTAACCGATGACAGCTTACAGGGAACGCCTCACCGCGTTGCTAAACTCTATGTGAAGGATTTGTTTAACGGATTGAAGCCTGAACAAAAGCCTCGCGCTGCTACATTTGACAACAAGTACGATTACAGCCGCATGCTCGTGGAAAAGAATATTACGGTAAACTCGGCTTGTGAGCACCATTTCATGCCAATCATCGGGAATGCACATGTTGCGTACATTTCGAGCGGAAATGTCATAGGGCTATCTAAGATCAACCGCATTGTGGAGTACTACTCGCGCAGACCTCAGGTTCAGGAACGTTTGGCGCTCCAGATTTTGAACGAGTTGAAGCAGGTTCTCAAATCTGACGATGTGGCGGTTTTGATTGAAGCGAAACACCTTTGTGTAACGACTCGCGGAATCAGAAACGAAAACACGACTACGATCACTGCTGAATATTCCGGCAAGTTCAACGAGCAGGAAACCAAGCAGGAGTTTTTGGATTATATCAAACACGATTTAATGCCCAACAAGTAATGGCGCATTTTGAAGACCTGATGATCAAGGCGCTCAAAGAGCAAAAGGATTCGCTCCGTGAATCGAAATCGGCTCGTGCTATTTTGAAAATGCTCATCGAAGTGCGCGAGAGCGCCCGCAAGAATGAGAGCTACGAGGTGTACGACAAGATCACGCACGAATTGAGCGAAATGGGCATCGACCTGATCGAGGAAACACGGATTACGGCCAGTTTGAAGTGATTTATGGAGATATGTCATATGTCCCTCACTTCGTTCGGGACGAAATAAGAGGTATTCTCGAAATAGAGATACAGGCTCTCCCTACGGTCGAGCGAAATATTGATGTTTTTTCTTGTAATCGCTAAAGCTTGTTTTTTCTGAAATATTATTGAGGTCAAGCGTTGAGGCCAAGGTCCAGGGGTATCTTGCTTAGGTTATATTCATCGCTCTAAGCGAATAGTATTCTAAAAAATTTCTTTTCTTGATCTGGAGCTCATTTTTTTATGCCACAGAGTATCACGGTGTAGTTCTCAGTGTTTCACAGAGTGTTTTGTTCTTTTGGCTTGTAGCCACAAAGGCACTAAGCCGCAAAGTTCTTTAAAGTCTTTGTGAGCATTATGTCTGCTTTGCGAGCTCTGTGACCTAAATTCATATCACAAACCGAACATTATTAGAATCCTCTCAACCTCGACCTCAGCCTTGTCCTGTTGGCTGGTTGGCTTAAACAAACTCCAAACCTCCAAACCTCCCAAACTCTTAAAACTTGAGCATCATCTATAACCAAAATCATCATTAGAAAGATCTCAACCTCGACTCTTAGTGAATCTTAGTCCTTGACGCAGGTCAAGACTTAGATGAACTTAGATCCTCGGCCCGCAAGGGACGGGACTTCTGACGCTTCGGTCAGCACTTTCAGCACTTGACGCTTGCGGTCAGTACCTCCAGCTCGACCTCAACATTAAACATTAAACCTACTAAACACAAAAAATCAACTCTGCGTCAAAAGCAAATTCACATCCTGTTTGGCGATGCGGCTGGTTTGAAACCTGTAGGCGTTGATCAGGTCGAGGATTTCATCGGTGTTGGCGGAGATGGAGGTGTCAGAATACAACTTTGTGTGAGGATAGATCAACAGGCGTTTATCGCCTTCAAAATCCGCAAGTAATGCGTTTTCTGTAATGATGTCCTGCACCACTTTTCGCTGTACGATCATCCCTTTTGTGGTGCTCTTGAGGATCTGAATACCATTTAACGTGCCTTCAAACTGTGTGTCATAGCTGAAAGAATCGTCCAGCTCGATGTTTTGAAAAGCTTTGATCACCAAAAAGTGAATATCGTGCTTGTCCTCCACCACGTTGGCTTTGCAACGGATGAAGAAACTGCTGTTCTCTCCCACCAGCACATATCCCTCGTTATAGCCCGATCCGTTGAAGCGGTACCTGCACAATCTCACATGCTGACCTTTCAACATGCCGAGCTCATAAATCACATATGGCGATATATCTGTTATCATGCTTTAGCAAGATATTTAAACTGCGGCAGAATTACTAAGAAATTTTTAAAATTCTTTAATCGGTAAAACTGCGTTAAGGTTAGTAGTTTTGAGCCCGGGTTCTGACCAAAAGGGTTTGCGATCTGATTTAAAAAATCAATTCTATATTCGCTTATCGTATGAAAGAGTTTTTCAGGCAATACAAATCAACGATACTGTTTATCGTAAAATTCCTCGCAGTGTACGGCATTTTATCAGTCGTTTACGCGTGGTACCTGGATCTTTACCCCGCTGAATTAGACCCCGCATCCTGCGTAGTGACCGAGCAGGCCACGAAGGGAATGCAACTATTTGAGCCGAAAATCACTTACGAAATGAGCGAAGGTTATCCCCGTGCCGATATGCAATTCCTGGGACACACCTTCCAGTACATCATTGAAGGCTGCAACGCCATTAGCGTGATGATCCTCTTTTTGGCGTTTATTGTGGCGTTTAAAGCCAAATGGATTCACTACGTGTGGTTTGTGCCGTTTGGGTTGCTCGTCATTCACTGGACCAACATCGCCCGCATCGGGATACTCGGTTTTGCGGCCCTCTACTATCCCGAATATTCAAAACCCATGCACGACTACTTTTTCCCGGGCATGATCTACGGCATCACGATGTTACTGTGGTTCCTGTGGGTAAAATACGTTGCGCGATGAAGGAAACCGTAATAAGAGGCATAGGCGTGGTAATCGGCTTTTTGCTGCTGGTAATGGTCAGAGCCGGGGAAGATACGCTCTTCTACGATCCGCTCAACCGCTTTTTCCACACCGACTTCAAAGGGCAACCGCTCCCTGATTTTGCTGTGGGTCAATACCTCCTCAGCCTTACCTTACGTTTTGTGATCAATACCCTTATTTCACTCGGCATTATTTACGTATTCCTGTGGAGCAAGAAATACCTGCGCGTGGCGGCCATCCTCTACGGAGCACTGTTTTTACTCCTCATCACCGCCCTCACCATTCTGCTCCTCTCCCAAACCGAACAACTCATGATGTTGTTCTACATCCGCAGGTTGCTCATGCACCCACTGCTGCTGTTTATCTTCCTGCCCGCCCTTTACTTCCAGATGAAGCGGGATAATGAGTGATAAAATCTTAAAGCCTGTCAGCCTCCAGCCTATTGGTAAGATCACAAATTTTGGGTTTCTAAAACTTTTTAATAACGGACATCAGTACATGAAATTGCAGTTTGTAAATGTGCAGAATTCGTACTCTCCCCTTTGCAAAAACTGGTTTGAAAAGTCTGTACCTTCAAAAACTCCTCCTTCGATGTGTTTCATCACTTCCTGATATCTACCAAAAAAACGTAAACCCGTATAAATTGAGAAAAACAAATATCACACTTATTAATAAAGCTATAAACCACTTCCAAATAGCAGTTTTAAATTTCAATTTAACTCCTGTTGAGACGAGTAATACTAAAGTTACTATGTAAATAAGGTTTGTAAATACTTCATAGCTTTCCAGGATAATCGATTGGTACATGACTTCAGAATAACCCTGCCCCTCTTTAATTGCTAAACTTTTAGAATTTGTCTTAATGTATTGAGCATAAAGAAAAATAAGAGCTTCAGCTCCTAAGCAATAAAGTATGATAAGTTTAAAATTCCTCATCTTTATCAACCAGGAAAAACCCCGGTAGCCATGTTTTCAGCTTTGCCGAATTCTTCTAAATCCAATCCGTGACCGATCAGGTTTTCCTGCATGAACCAAATGAGGTTTTCAGTTGGCATATTACCTGTTAGTTTATCTGTCGCCATGGGGCAACCTCCAAAGCCGCGAATGGCTCCGTCAAACCTCCTGCAGCCGGCATTGTAAGCCGATTCTATTTTTTCTTTCCACGTATCTGGCGTGGTGTGTAAATGAGCTCCTATCTCAGCCTCTGAAACTTGCGGAATCAAATGTGAGAAAAGGTAATCCAGTGTTTGAGGTTGAGCTACACCAATCGTATCTGACAGTGAAATAACATCAACACCCAGCTCATCAACAATTCGTTTACACCACTCCAGCACAACATCTTTATCCCACGGATCGTCATACGGGTTTCCAAATGCCATTGAAATGTACACAACCAACTGCTTGTTGTTTCGAGAAGCTATTTCCTGGATGCGCTTTGCACGGTCAAATGACTCTTCAACCGTACTGTTGATATTGCGTTTTTGAAAGGTCTCAGATATCGAGAAGGGAAATCCCAAATAAGTAACTTCATCAAACTCGACAGCGTCATTAGCTCCTCTCTCATTCCCCACAATCGTGAGCAGTTTTGATGGAGAGTTTGAAAAGTCGAGCTTGCTCAGCACCTCTTTGGTATCGCGCAGTTGCGGAATTGCTTTGGGTGACACAAAACTGCCTATGTCAATCGTATCAAAACCAACTTTGAGCAACTGATCGAGGTAAGCAATTTTTTTATCCGTTTCAATGAAAGTCTCAATGCCTTGCATGGCATCGCGCGGACATTCAATTATTTTCATAAAGGTTCGTTTCGGTTTCGAGAGCGAATTTATAAAAATGCCGCTACCCCTGCCTTTTGAGGATGTACTTATTGATCCTTTTGATCAGAGCCGGTCCTTCGTAAATCAGCCCGGTGTAAACCTGGATCAAATCGGCTCCGGCCTCAATCTTTTCCCATGCCGATTCTTCATCTGTAATTCCACCAACTCCAATAATCGGGAACGGTTTGGGCAGTTTCGATCGCAAAAAGCGGATCACCTCTGTAGATCGCTCGCGTACCGGTTTTCCGCTCAAGCCACCAGCTTCGGCTACGCGGTTTGGCTCTGACCGTAAATTCTTGCGCTCAATCGTTGTGTTCGTAGCGATGAGTCCGTCCACTACTCCACTCTGCGCAATTTCCACGATATCAAAAAGTTGACTCTCGGTCAGATCCGGAGCAATTTTCAAAAACACCGGCTTCGCAACCTGCTTGTGGTCGTTGGCCTGCCTGATGGTTTTCAATAAATCCATCAACGGTTCTTTGTCTTGCAATGCACGTAGATTGGGCGTATTGGGCGAACTCACATTCACTACAAAATAATCAACATGCGGATACAATGCCTCAAAACACTTGAGATAATCATCTTTGGCTTCCTCGTTTGGCGTGACCTTGTTCTTGCCGATGTTTCCGCCAATTATCAAGTCGCTTTTTCGCTTTTTGAGATTTTTCACAGCTTCCGCAACGCCCTCGTTGTTGAACCCCATGCGGTTGATGAGTCCGCCATCCTGAGGAAGTCGAAACATGCGCGGTTTGGGATTCCCGGGCTGACCTTTAGGCGTTATTGTCCCCACTTCAATAAACCCAAAACCGATGTTTTTGAAGGAGTTATAGAGCTTTGCTTCTTTGTCAAATCCGGCTGCCAGTCCAACAGGGTTGGGAAATTTGAGTCCAAGAATATCGCGCTCAAGTCTTTTATCCTGAATGGTAAACATGCTTCGAATGAGCTGTTTGACACCAGGAATTTTGGTCAGAGCCGTAAACAGCGAAGTCGTGAGGTGATGAGCCTTTTCAGGCGGAAATAGAAAGAAAATGGGTCTGATCAGCGCCTTGTACATCCTGCAATTTTTGATTGCGTGCAAAGGTAGTTTTTAAGGTGGAAGTTGAGGATCTTTTGGTTTGTTGTGGCTTCGAAATCGTGAACCGTGCTTACAGCACTCAGAAGTTTTAGACGTCCTTCTTTTAACTCTGGGCTAAAACCCAGAGTTAAATGTAATCCGTGCCTAACGGCACTCAATCCTTTTAGCTACTTGATTCAGCTAAACAGAAAAAAGATAAAACTAATATCCCCTAGATTAACTCATTTATCCGAATGAAAACCAAGTGCCGTTAGGCACGACACACTCCTAACTCAGGGCGACAGCCCGGTGTCTTAAAGTTCAAAAATAGCAGGGAGTGCCGTAGGTACGGGACACCATTATTTAGGCTCTTGAAAAATAAACCGATCATCAAACTCTATATCCAACTCATTTAATAGGGCCTTATATTCTTCCCGGAAAGATCGCTTCCTATGATGCTCTTCCTGTTTTTTGATATAGTTGATGATCATTTCAAGATCTCTGTCACTGTAAGAAAAACTTCCATGACCTGCCTGCCACTCGAATTTTCCAAAAGTCAAATTTGACTCATTAATCCATTTTGATGACTTAGACTTGACATTTCGTACAACTTCTGCAACACTTACTGATGGCTTAAGAATATAAAAACAATGAATATGATCTTCAACTCCATTAACAATTAACGATTTGCAGTTATTCTGATTGATCAAGTTTCCAATTACTCGACAAAGCTCCTCTTTCCACTCAGGAGAGATTAGTGCTTTACGATGTTTTACTACAAAAACTGACTGGATGTAAATTTGAGAATAGCTATTAGCCATAGATATGATTTGCAGGTTTAGTAGTGTAAAGGTAGTTAATTTTGTGAACCGTGCTTACAGCATTCGCATGGTTTAGACGTACTTCTTATAACTCTGGGCTAAAACCCAGAGTTAAATGTAATCCGTGCCTAACGGCACTCTACTTTCTCAAAGTGATACAACACAAAGTCTAAATTCAAAAAGCTTACGTCATCCACGTTAAAAACTTCAATACCTTCTCCCATTTCCCATTTTCATCTTTCTCATAATACTCAGCGTAACCTCTTGC
>NZ_JAVLBN010000026.1:0-30830 GCF_031581065.1 Salibacter sp. | reverse complement strand
GATGATTTACGTGATCCTACTACCTTACCTGCCGAAGAAGAAAACGCAAACAACTAAAAATAACAATATGGAATACAAGATAAAAGTAGATGGAATGTCGTGCAATCACTGTACGTCAAGTGTAGAGAAAAACGTTGGTCAACTCGAGGGAATCAAATCAGTAAATGCTGATTTAGCTTCTCATATCGTAACACTTGAGGCTGATCAATTCGATGAATCTACAATAGAAAAAACGATTCACGACCTCGGATACGAGTACAAGGGGAAAGCATAAAACAAAAAACCTTGCAGAGAATTCAATCTCTGCAAGGTTATAACCCACACTTCATTTTATGAAATGAAGAATCAAATCACCTAATCTTTTCAACACTCCTTTTCTTAGAATGTTTTAAGACGGATTTAGTTTCTTGAAATATTTGCCGTCAACGTAAAATGTTCCAAACGGAATAAAAGATGCGATAAACGATAACACGAGTGGCATTCCAAACCACTTAAATTTCACGCCTACTCCAAAGAGGACAACGCAATACAGGATAAACAATACTCCGTGAGCCATTCCAACAACTTCAACCATAAACGGCTGATCAAACATGTACTTCAACGGCATTGCAATAAACAACAGTAAAAGCAATGAAAGCCCTTCCAAAAGAGCTGAATAACGGAGTGTTTTTACTAAAAATGATTTACTCATAATCGAAAATTTGTGCAAAAATACAGCTTCAAAAAGCCACTTCCATTTTTATCAACAAAAAAGGAGTCATCCCGTGTGGAATGACTCCTCAATTGTTTAATCCTACTTTTAACTCAAAATGAGTCGCGATTTGAATTTTGCAAAATTAATGCTTTCAATGTGACTACCTATAAATTAAAGCAATTATTTCAAACAACGCTCTAATCGCTTTATTTTCAAACTATTGCTGCTCAGCATGACTTTCTGCAAAAGTTCTTTTCTCGTGTCCTCATCCAGGGCTTTTAAATACTGGCATCCGCTGCTACGTAAGCTCCTGTTGAAGGATTGAGCGGCATCCATCGCGTTGTCGATAACTTTTTCAGATTGGATCTTTTTAGCCCTTAAAATCATCAAAGCCCTGTTTCGGGTAACAAAATCGTATCCGGGTCCGGAATATTTTTCCATTTCACCCACAAAATCCTCCTCAGTGATGTACTCGACCGAGTGAGCTAAATGGAGCCAATCCATCCTGTACAAAAACTGGTGATCTGTTTTCAGGTCCTCTGTGATGCGCATGTACGTTTCAGCATTCGCGCGATCTGCTTCAATTATTTGTTTCAAAGCCTCCCTGCGCAATTCATAGCTCGTTGCAATCAATTGGGTTTCGAGGAAACCCACATCAGTAACTTTACAGTTTTCCACATAAGCTTTGCGCACTTCAACCGATTCCTCTTTTACTGATTTCAATAAATCGTCAACCAACTCCTGATTTTCACTGATCATTGAAATGAGTTTGATTTTCACAAACTCAGATTCACTCTTTTCAAAGAGTTTTTTCAACTCGTTATCGTAATCTGCGAGTTCCAAATTTCGCATCGCTTCCACAACAGCCATCGGATGGTCATCATTGAGCATCTGATTCAACCATTGTTCATCAGATTGTTGCTTATCTTCCTGTATCAACAATTTATGCGCATTATCCAGAATAAAATAATCCACATCTCTTACATTAAAAGGAAGTTCAACTGTATCTTTTCTGGCATTAAAATCTAACTCGATTTCACGGTCAGATCCATCAACCGCGAACTTCACGTTCATCGGCAGGCGATACGTCCCGAATGAATCGGGTTGTGTTTGTTCTAAAATGAGGTGAGATTTACCCCACTTTTTGGTGAGTTCGGCTCTGACCATTGGTTCTCCTCCTCTGTAAACCCACTGATCCCAAAACCAGTTCATCGGCTTTCCGGTAACATCGTAAACGGTTCTGAGGAAATCTTCAGAACTCACAGTTTTATGTTCATAGCGTTTGAGGAACTCGGTAAGCGTTGTCCTAAAAGCGGATTCACCCAATTCCTGGCGCAGCATCTCAATCACGATTGATGCTTTGAAATAGTGACGCGCACTTCCCGCTCCGCTGTGCGATATCGGCCTGATATTCTTCTTGCTGGCTGCAAAGCTCGCCCTGCGGTATATATCCAATTGTTTATAGTATTCATCTTTCCCAAAGAACTCGCCAAGCCAGTAATGATGGAAAAAAGTTGCAAATCCCTCGTGAATCCAGTGTGCTTCAGGACTTACTGATGTCACTAAATCGCCAAACCACTGGTGAGCAAATTCATGTGCATTGACATATACGAAGTTTTTATCTTGGTATTGCAGACTATCACAAACAAAGGTCTCAGCAAAAATGGTAGCGGTAGTATTCTCCATTCCTCCGTACAGGTAGTTTCGGGTTGGCACCATGCTGTAGCGCTCCCACGGATAATCGACTCCCATGAAATCGGTGATCACCTCCGTCATTTCTTTAGTTCCTTTGTACGTGTAAGGAACCATATCTTCCTGACCTTTATAATACCACTGCGAAATTTCGAGTCCGCGTGCGTTGGTTATCGTATCACTCTCGTAAGTTCCCGCAGCCAACATCACCAGGTAACTGGAATGTGGTTTTTCCATCTTGTAATGCCACGTTGTTTTGTTATCCTCAACCTTTTTTGAAACCAGTTTTCCGTTACTCAAAAGCGGATAACCTTTTGGAAATTTCACGATCAACTCGGTCGTTTGCTTCTCGGCCATGTAATCAAAATGCGGGAACCAGTGACGGTTGTCAATTCCCTGTCCCTGAGTCCAAATTTGACGCACATCTGCCGAGTCTTTCCAACCAACGAAATACAATCCTTTTTGCGGGTGAGCGCTGTAATCGACATGCAGCTTGAACATTCCGCCCGGCTGAATCGGACTCTCCAGTTTTATCGCAATTCCCTCGCTATTTTGTGTAAAAGCTATGGAGTCGTTTTGGTCAGAACTCACACCCAAAACCGAAATGTTGGGAGCATCCAGCCAAATAGAGTCTGTTGGAATAGCGAGCGGTTCAATGTCAAACGTAGCTCTTCCCTTCACCAAATGCTGGTAAGGCATAATTTCAATATCGAGCTCAATGTGTTTGAAATCGACAAGTCGCTCACGCGGTTGTGCTTTTTCATCGTTTAAATAGCAAGTCCACTCCTGTGCCGTAACCGATTGGAAAAAGCAAGCTGCAAAAAGAATATTAATCCACTTTATCATCTGACGTTATTATTTTTAGAGGTCCGCGGAGGTTGTACTGGCTCGCCATTACTTCTCCGTAAGCACCTGATGATCTGACCGAGATCAAATCACCTCGTTTGGTTTTGGGTAAAGATACTTGTTTTCCAAAAGTATCTGATGTTTCACAAATGGGGCCCACCACATCGTACTTGTGATCGGGATCGCCCTTTTGCGAAAGGTTTTCAATCTTGTGAAAAGCCTGGTAAAGTGCAGGTCTTATCAATTCACTCATTCCGCCATCTACAATGGCAAAAGAGCGCGAAATCCCTTTTTTGACATAGAGCACTCGCGTCACGAACTCACCCATTTGAGCTACGATTGCCCTACCGAGTTCGAAGTGCAGGCTCTGACCGTTTTCCAGGTTCAAAAACTGGTGGAAAATACGGAAGAAATTCGCAAAATCTGGGATGAGTTTTTCATCCGGGTTTTCGTAATCAATTCCGAGTCCGCCACCAACATTCACCCACTCCACCTTGAGTTTGTGATCGCGGAACCACTGTAAAAAGTCGTTCGCTTTGAGGCAGAGGTGCTTGAACGCACTCAACTCCGTGATCTGACTACCAATATGAAAATGAATTCCTTTGAATGTCAAATTTTTCGATTTCTTGAGAAGAGCCAGCGTGCTGTCGAGATCGTTTGGATTTAAACCAAATTTATTCTCATTCAAGCCGGTAGTGATGTAGTGATGTGTTTTGGCGTCCACATCGGGATTGAGACGAAGGGCGATGTTTGCAGTTTTATTCATCTCTTTTGCGAGCTCCTCGATCACTTCGAGTTCCTCGAGCGATTCAACATTGAAACACCCGATTTCATTTTCCAGCGCGAATTTAATCTCGCTATCGCTCTTGCCTACTCCGGCAAACACCACTTTTTGCGGATCGAATCCTGCATCCAGGGCGCGTTTCACTTCTCCTCCACTCACACAATCAGCACCGTAACCGTGGTTGATCATTTCGGTGAGAACCTTGAAATTCGCATTTGCCTTGAGCGCATAATGCATGTGATAGCCGTATTGATCCATTTCGTGATCGAGGGCCTTGAGCACCATGCGGAGTTTTTCCAAATCGTAAAAGTAAAAAGGCGTTTCCTGCTCTTTAAACCAGTTTATCTGTTCGTTGCGCGTCATGACCTCCCGATTTCAAAAAGTGAATTAAGAGCAGTGAGCGCATCTTTTTTGTAGCGACTCTCCACTAAGAACGACACGTTGTTGTTGCTTCCTCCGTAAGAAACCATGCGGAGCGGAATATCTTTGAGAGCTGTCAAAATTTGAGCTCCGTATCCGGCAGATTGAGCGAGGAAATCGCCCACCACACAAATTATTGTATGATCTCTGTCAATTTCCACCGATCCGTATTTTTCAAGATCTTTCACGATAGCATCCAGGTTTTCATCGTCATCAACGGTGAGCGAAACAGCTACCTCTGATGTCGTAATCAAATCAATTGGTTTTTTGTACCACTCAAATACTTCAAAAATGTGACGGAGGAATCCGTAAGCGAGGAGCATTCTGCCACTCGTTATTTTGATTGCCGTGATACCATCTTTGGCTGCAACCGCTTTTATTCGGTCGCTCGATGATTTTTGGCTCACAATTGTTCCCTTTGCTCCCGGGTTGAGTGTACTTTTTAAATAAACCGGAATATTGGCATCTTTAGCCGGACGCACACTCGATGGGTGCAGAATTTTAGCTCCAAAATAAGCCAGTTCTGCTGCTTCATCAAATGACAATTCCTGGATTGGGCGTGTCGGTTTTACGATTCGTGGATCGTTGTTGTGCATCCCGTCAATATCGGTCCAAATCTGAATTTCTTCGGCTCTGATCGAAGCGCCAATCAAAGAAGCAGTATAGTCAGATCCTCCTCTTTGAAGATTATCTACCTCACCGTAAGCATTTCGGCAAATGAAACCCTGCGTGATAAAAATGACTTTTTCATCGCTTTTATTTTCCTCAATTAGTCGCTTGAGGTTGATGTCGATAAAATAGTAATCGGGTTCTTTATTGTTGTTGATGCGCATGAAGTCGAGTGCCGGCAATAGCTCTACCTTTACATCTTGTTCATCACAGAGTAGTTTGAACAGAGCCGTTGACATGAGCTCACCCTGTGCGAGCATCAGCTTTTCTTCGTTGGCTGTGTAAACGTCCTGCGCAAATGAATTGATAACTTCAAAGTGTTTGGAAATAGTCTTCTCAGCCTCGCGTTTGACTTTTTCCTCCTTGTAGAGTTTTTGGATAAAGTCTTCATAGTGATTTTGCAATTTATCCAGCTCCCGGCTAAATTGCTCTTTGGCGTTTTCACGCAACAGCGAGTTGAGTTTCACCAGTGAATTTGTTGTACCGCTCAGGGCTGATAGCACCACGATATTAGACTCGTCATTTTGCAAGCTGATATCGAGTACCTGCCTCATCCGGTCCGGTTCTCCAACTGATGTACCTCCAAACTTGAGTACCTTCATTTTATCTTGTTAATTTGCCGCAAATATAATGGGGACTTTCACAATTTTTAAGACTTTGTGAAGTTGTTGTCATTCGAGGTAGTTGAGAAAATCTATTTTTGCTCGTCACTTAAAGAGAAACAGCGCATGCTAACATTGCTGAGAAAGGAAATTGCAGCCTTCTTGAGTTCACTCATCGGTTACATCGTAATCGGTGTGTTTTTAATTACTATTTCCCTGTTCATGTGGGTTTTCCCCGGTTCATATAATGTAATGGATTCGGGATACGCCAACATCGATACATTATTCATCATCGCACCGTGGGTTTTCATGTTTTTGGCTCCTGCAGTCACCATGCGCAGCTTTGCTGAAGAACAGCGTACGGGCACTATCGAGTTACTCATCACGAAACCGCTCAGCGATTTACAAATCATTTTATCGAAGTTTTTGGCCGGTTTCCTTCTGGTTATTTTCAGTCTGCTCCCAACACTTATCTATTATTTCTCGATTTACGAACTGGGCTCCACAACAGGAAATATCGATACGGGAGCTGTGATCGGATCCTATATTGGACTACTGTTTTTAGCGGGCTGTTTTGTGGCAATAGGCATTTTTGCGAGTTCTCTCAGTCAGAACCAGATCATCTCGTTCATCATAGCAATGTTCCTTTCATTCTTCTGCTATGTTGGATTTGAGCAAATAGCCAGTTTTGATTTGATGGGGAGTTTTGACAGTGTTATCATGAACCTGGGCATCAATGAGCATTACATCTCGATCAGCAGAGGTGTTATCGACTCCAGAGATATCATCTATTTTTTGAGCCTGATAGCTGTCTTCATCATGCTCACAAAATTGCGTTTGGAAAGTAGAAAGTGGTAATTATGGCGAAGGATAAGAGCAAACAAAATAAATCGAACCAGCGCAAACGCAATGATATCATTCAGTTTGTGTCGATTGTAGCGGCTATTGTGCTGTTGAATTACCTCGCCACAATGACGTTCACAAGGCTGGATCTGACCGAAGATAAACGCTACTCACTCACAGAGGCCACAACAGAAAAGCTCCAGGAACTGGAAGACATCGTTTTTATCAAAGTGTATCTGGAAGGTGATCTACCGGCCGGCTACGAACGATTGCGCGATGCCACACAGGAAATGCTCGATGAATTCAGAGCCTACGCGGGTGACAACATTCAATACGAGTTCATCGATCCGTCAGCTAACCCTGATAAGGAGAAGCGGAATCAGTTTTTCCAAAAGCTTTCTGATAAAGGTTTAGAATACACAAACGTTCGTGTCAATGAAGGAGATAAACGTAGCGAACAAATTATTTTCCCGGGTGCAATCGTCACTTACCGAGATCAGGAAGAAGCCGTTCAATTGCTTCAGAGCCAAATGCAGACCAAGCCTGAAGTGATGCTCAACAACTCGATTCAACAGCTTGAATACGAGTTGATGAGTAAGGTGAAGGTGATGACGCAATACGCCAAAAAGCGTGTTGGGTTTGTCCGCGGACACGGAGAGTTGGATGACCTCGAAACAGCTGATATTCAAAAATCACTGAGTGACTTCTACATTGTAGATTCGGTTAGGATTAATGGCCAGCTCGATGCACTTCAACTCCACGATGCTATTATCATTGCCGGTCCTGAAGAAAAAATCAGCGAGAAAGACAAATACGTGATCGACCAGTTCATCATGAAAGGCGGAAAGGTCATGTGGTTTGTAGAGCCGGTTACGGCCAGCATGGATAGCATCAGGGAAAAAGGCATTACACTTGGCGTTCCGCAAGATGTTAATTTGAGTGATCAGCTTTTCAAATATGGAGCTCGCATCAATTCAGACTTCCTCCTCGACTTGCAGGCAGTTCCCATTCCGGTTGTTACAGGAATGGTAGGAAATCAGCCCAAGCAGGAATTTTTCCCGTGGTATTACTATCCGCTACTCTTCCCACAATCGCAACATCCTATCGTTCACAACCTGGATGCAATCAAAACACAGTTTGCGAGTAGTATCGACCTCGTTGGTGACACGGCTATTAAAAAAACACCGCTGCTCAGAACCTCAAAATACACGAAAGTTGCCAGTGCTCCGCACCGTGTGGCTCTGAATATCTTGCGTCACGAACCCGATCAAAGACAGTACAGCAACTCTCACCAAATTGTGGCAGCGTTGCTGGAAGGTGAATTTGAGAGTGTTTTCAAAAACAGACTCACACGAAAAATTACAGAGAATCCGGAATTCCGATTCAAGGAAAAAAGCTTGCCCACGAAGATGCTCGTTGTCTCTGACGCTGATATCATCAAAAATAATGTAAACCGCAGCGAAGAAAAATTCTTCACATTAGGTTATGACAAATACACACGTAAAATTTACGGGAACAAAGAGTTTGTCCTCAATGCCATGAATTACCTACTTGAAGATGACAACCTGATTACCGCCCGATCAAAAGACTTCAAGATGCGATTGCTCGACAAGCCACGAGTAGAAAGAGAAAGACGCTTTTGGCAAATTCTCAATACTGCTACACCGGTAATATTAATCTTGATTTTTGGAGTCATTCAGTTTTACATTCGCAAAAAACTATACACGTAAAGGATGAGAAGAAGAAACACCATCATATCAATTTTAGTACTGGCTGTAATTGCCGGAGTTGCCATCTATTTTTCTCAAAAGAATACCAGTTCAACGATCGTCAGCGACCAAACAGCTTTTGCTGTTGAGGATACCGGTAACATAACCAGGTTATTTTTAGCCGATAAAAATGGCAACGATGTAACGCTCGAGAGAAAAGGAAACGACTGGATTGTTGACGGAGAATTTGAAGCGCGACAATCGGGCGTGAATGTGTTGTTGAGCACGATCAACCAGTTAGCTGTTCAGGCACCTGTTTCCAAAAACAAGTACGAAACGGTTCTGAAAAAAATTGCCAGTGATGGAATCAAGGTTGAAATTTACAAGAACAACAAACACGACAAGCCTTTTAAAACCTTTTACCTGGGCTCTAATAATCTCGATCACACCGGAAACTTTATGCTCCTTGAAGGTGCTACTCGCCCCTACCTCATGCACGTTGAAGGATTTTACGGCTACCTGACCCCGCGATTCATCGTGCGCTCAAACGACTGGCGCAAAAAACACATTTTCAAATATGCTTTTGGTGAAATCGCTGAAATCAGCACAAAATACCCGGGCGAACCGCAAAAAGACTTTACCATAAAAAGCCTCGGCAACAATAATTTTGAGTTGTATAACGGTCAGAGCCAAAAGATCGAGAACTTCGACAAACCGAAGCTCCTGAGCTTCGTGAGCATGTTCAAGGAACGCAATTTCGAGAGTTTTGAGGAAATAGAAGCACAGAGTTTCCAGGACAGCGTAGCTGCTCAAACTCCAGAAATGATCGTATCAGTTACCGATACAGCCGGAGAAAAAACGACAGTCAAAACATTCAAAAAACGGATTGAAGACGGTGAAGACCTCGATGGAAACGAAATCGAATATGACCTTGACCGCTTTTACGCGACACTGAACGACTCTAACTTTATTGTTGTTCAGTACTTTGTATTTGATCCGGTAACTGCCGAGTTGGATTATTTCAAGAAATAACAGCCGGTTTACAGGTTGTTAATAAAATGTTCAATTCTTATTGATATAAAAGTCAGTTAAACTGACACCTTACTATAAATTTGCTATTCTCTAAAAGAAACACAACAAAAACAGCTACATGAAATTCATCGTTTCAAGCAGTGCGTTGCTCAAACAATTGCAAACAATATCAGGAGTGCTGAATAGCAGCAATACACTCCCTATTCTCGATAATTTTTTATTTGAAATCAAAGATCAGGATCTCACGATTTCAGCAAGTGATCTGGAAACAACTTTAACAACCACTATTCAGCTCGAAAAAGCTGAAAAAGATGGTTTGATCGCTATTCCGGCCAAGTTGCTTCTCGACACTTTAAAAACATTCCCTGACCAACCGCTCACCTTCACGATTGAAGAAGAGAGTTTCGGTATCGAAATATCTTCAGACAATGGTAAATACAAACTGAGTGGCCAGGACGGTGAAGAGTTTCCAAAAGTTCCGGAAATCGAAGGAGCTAATAAATTGGAACTCGAATCGGGTACGCTTTTCAATGCAATCGATAAAACGATTTTCGCGACAGGTAATGACGACTTGCGCCCAGTGATGAGCGGAGTTCTTTTCGAGTTGGGCAAAGAGAGTGCAACTTTCGTGGCAACTGACGCTCACAAGCTCGTTCGCTACCGCAGAAAAGACGTACAGAGCAGCAAGGAGGCATCTTTCATTATGCCTAAAAAACCGCTCAACTTACTCAAAAATATCACTTCCGGAATCGACAGCAACGTAGAGGTTCAGTACAACGAGACAAATGCTCACTTCAAAGTTGAGCACATTCAGCTTGTTTGTCGCCTCATTGATGGTAAATACCCTAATTACGATGCTGTAATCCCAAAAGAGAATCCGAATAAACTCACTATTGCTCGCCAGGAGCTTCTCAACTCAGTGAAACGTGTGAGTATCTTCTCCAACAAAACCACTCACCAGGTGCGCTTGAAAATGACGGGAAGTGAACTGAATATTTCTGCTGAGGATTTGGATTACTCTAACGAAGCAGTTGAACGACTAACTTGCAATTATGCAGGTGACGATATGCAAATCGGATTCAACTCGCGTTTCCTCCTCGAAATGCTTAACAATATTGAAACAGACCAGGTTAACATCGAGATGAGTGCACCGAACAGAGCTGGTATTCTACTACCCGATAACTCAGACGATAACGAAGAAATTTTAATGCTTGTAATGCCGGTAATGCTAAATAATTAGTATATTTGACGTACACTTTTTTGGTGTGTTGTAGGAGAGTTAATTTTGTCTTTTGGTCGAGACAAAATTACTAAGGTAAGGAAGCCGCTCAATCGAGCGGTTTTCTTTTTTCTAAAAAATATATTTTTGTCAAAGTCCATGAAACGGCCCTATAGCTCAACTGGATAGAGCGTCAGATTCCGGTTCTGAAGGTTGCAGGTTCGACTCCTGCTAGGGTCACTATTCAAACATTTAACCTAATAAACCTGTAATCCTCAAATTATTTATTGATCAAAAAGCTGACATCAGGTTTAACTTTTGGGAATAAATAACGTTTTATATATTTGATACTCATTTGCATATTGCTTAATAACAGAATTTCATTGTAAATTTAACTTTTGAAATGTCTAATCATAAATATAAAGGTGATAGGTTAAATTGGACTCCACTTGAGAAAGTAAAACCTGTAAGACTCAACAGCACACTTACAAAGGGTAAAAAAGTTCAATTTAACAAGAACCAAAATAAAACTGATAATAAACCACTACTAGTGCCTTGATCATTAACTCTAAAGGTTACGATCTAAGTTTCATCCAAAAAGAACCATCTTTTGATGAAAGTGATCATCTATACACTTTTGTTTTCAAGTTTAAGTCCTCTGTAAATAGCTGGAAATATATTGTTAGGGCTGAATATCACACTGGAGATATATTTGCAGTTAAGTTCTATGCACAACAGCAGAGAAAAAGCGACTTTAAATACTCTTTAATAACAAACAAAGATGATGTTATCAATATTTTGGTAACTACGGCTAAGGTAGTGCCTGAACTTTTAAAAGATTACCCTTCTGCGTCTTTTGGCTTTACTGGCGCCAGAACATATGACTACAGATCAAATAAAGTTGAGGACTACCGTAAAAATCAAAGATTTAGGGTATATAAAAACATTGTTCCAAAATTAATTGGTACTAAGACATTTACACATTACGAGTACGAAAAAATCAGTGGGTATTTACTCATAAACAATAACTCTCCTGATGTTTATAAAAAGGAAAGGGAGTTGGTCAAAATGTTTAGAACAAACTATATAGACCTTCCTGACATCGGTTAATAATCAACTAATTAGCCGGCAACTGCACGATAAACTTCGTTCCCTCGCCTTTTTTAGATTCGGCTTTGATGGTTCCGCCCAATAGCTCAGTGTATTTCTTACAGATGGCGAGTCCCAATCCGCTTCCCTGGAATTTGCGGGCATAGCCTGAGCTCTCCTGCTCAAACTCGTTGAAAATACGCGGTAAAAACTCTTCTGATACGCCAATTCCTGTATCACTCACAACAATTTGATAGAATGGCTTTTTTCTTCTCGTTTTTTCAGAAATCGAAACTTTCACTTCACCTTCATCAGTAAATTTAATGGCATTACCAATGAGGTTATTCAGGATCTGATCGATCATTGATTCATCACCTAAAACAGTAGCGTCTTTATGGTGTGGCTCAAGTGTGAGTTTGATACTCTTTTTCTGAGCCTGCATGAGGAACAGGTTCACATTGCTTTTCACAAAATCGTTTAACTCTATCTCATTCAGGTTGAAATTACCTGATGAAGCCTCCATTTGAGAAAGATGTAAAATACTGTTGATCGTGTTGAGTAAGCGCGTTCCGCTCTCTCTTATCATTTCAGAATACTCTTTGAGTTGACTGAGATCATCTGTTTCTTCGATGATTTCGGTCAGACCCAAAATGCCATTGATAGGAGTGCGCACCTCATGGCTCATATTTGCCAAAAAGCTCGACTTGAGTTTGTTCATTTCCTCGGCACGGTCTCTAGCCTCAATAAGCTCCTGCCTGATATTCTTCATCTCAGAAATATCACGAATAGCTCCGTTATACACCATATTTCCCTGCTCATCGGTTCCGACCGAACAATTTAAAAGTGCCCAAAAAGTTGAGCCGTCTCTTCTCTTGTATTTTATTTCACAATTGTTGAGGTATCCTTTTTCTTCGAGTTCCTTACGAAGGGTCTCACGATCATTGCCGTCAGCGTAAAACACGATTTTGCTAAATTCCTTCTTTTCAACTTCAGATAGATTTTCAACACCAAAAAGTCTCAAAAAAGCGTCATTGCAGTAGAGCAGTTTTTGATCAGGTGTACTGCGGTAAATGCCTTCGTTGATATTTTGATTGATACCATTGAGGAGCTTTTGTCTTCTTAACAACTCAATTTGAGCGATTTTTCCATCGTGAATATTTTCGAGCGAGCCAACCATTCTCTCAGGTTCGCCTTTATTGTCAAATACAGCTTGACCATTGCTCCTCACCCAAATATATTCGCCATTATTGTGTTTAACCCTGTACTCAACAATAAATTTATCTTGCTGCCTTTTAAAGTATTTAGCAAGCGTTGCGAGAACTTTGGGTTTGTCATCAGGGTGCATAAACCCTTCTATTCCTTCAAAACCGACCTGTAACTCAAACGGCTCGTAACCGAGAATCTCAAAAAGTTGAGGCGACCAGTAATAGCGATGTGTTTTGATGTTCCAGTCCCAAATTCCAACACCCATTCCTTTTGCAGCGAGCTGAAAACGCTCTTCACTTTGTTGGAGTCTTTGTTCTTGCTCAATCCTTTCAGTGATATCGGTAAATGTCCCGATGATTCTTACCGGTCTTGAATTGCGGTGTTCCACAACCTGACCTCTATCCAGTATCCAGCGATGTTGACCATCTTCTCCTTTAAGTCTGTACTCGTGAGAGTAACGTTCTTGTTGCCCTTTAAGTAATTTTTCAAACTCCTGGAATACTCTTTTTTTGTCTTCCCTGTGAACATGATTCAGCCAGTCTTTTCTGTTAAATGGTTCTGACCGTTTATTATATCCTAAAATATCCACTAAAAATCCTGTGTAATAAACCTCGTTATTATCGAGATTCCACTCCCAAACAGCATCGCGAGAACTTTCAAGTGCAAACTCCAGCCTTTCCTGGCTCCGTTTTAATCGTTCCCGGTAATGAACCTCGTTTGTCATTTCAGTGAGTTCAACCGTAACTGCTCTCACCTTTCCTTTATCATCCAGAGCAGGATTCAGGGAAATGCGGTAGTACTTTCGTTCATCGGGGCCATAATCCAGAAAGTCTTCGTAAACAGTGAGCTCGCTGGCCAAAGCACGTTGGAAATGTTTCCAAAAATTTTCACTTTGTAAATCAGGCAAAAAATCACCCAGCTTTTTACCAATTGGTTCTACTTTATTTGCAGCAGTAAATTCTTTGCGCGATTTTTCATTTAAAGTAAGAATAACTCCCTTCCTGTTCAGGTAAAAGAACTTTTGACTGGTATTATTCAACAAGTCATTCTGCAAGATTTCACTCTCTTTCAAGCGGTAGTTTTTACTCACCTGATCTGTTACATCCTGTGCTATTCCTATTGTTTTAGTGGGCAAACCATTCTCATCTCTACTGTAAACCAGTTCCCTAACAGATAACCAAACATAATTACCGTTAGCATGCCTCAAACGATACGAGTACTCCAGGTCTTCATCTGAATTAAGACTCAGTAATCGAGGGAAAAAACGAGTAAACACTTCAGCATCCTCAGGATGTATTAATTCATTAAAGCGTTCATCAATATTGAGTTCAGAATCTGAATAGCCTAGAATATTGTTGATTTGGTTATTGATGTAAATGCTCTTTTCCTTCTTCAAATCGTAAATGAAAACGATCCCTGGTATTGTTTGGAGGATACTGAAAGCAATTTTTGGATTGAGCAAAGACATTTCTTCCTCATCAAAATCAGATAATTCTTCGATGAGTTTACCGAGCAATTCACGCTGGTCCACTTTACCGTCATAATCTTTCTCGAGCCTTTCATGCAAGTCATGAATAAGCTCTGTATGACTCGTGATAAAAGCCAAAAGATTATCAACCAAATTTGTCCTTAAGGGATTAGACATTTGTTTTCAGTGAGGTTTAAGTTTCCTACAAATGTAAAAATCAATTCCTTATATGCTATGTCTTGTATAAAAAAGACACGCTCCATTTTTTTCACAGTATCATTGAGCCTTACACTAAAAAGCATTGGTGGATTAATGCTGTCATTTTTATACCTTTGTAGCCCTCAAAAACAGCAGACTCCATGTTTGAAAATTTACAGGATAAATTAGAGCGTTCGTTTAAAGTTTTAAAAGGTCACGGTCAGATCACAGAAGTGAACGTAGCCGAAACCATGAAGGAAGTCCGCAGGTCGTTACTCGATGCTGATGTCAACTTCAAGATTGCCAAAGACTTTACGAATACAGTAAAAGAAAAAGCACTGGGCCGCGATGTTCTCAACACCGTATCTCCCGGTCAGCTACTTGTAAAAATCACACACGAGGAGCTCACTCAGCTAATGGGTTCTGAACATGAAGAACTCGACCTGAGCGGTGATCCTGCTGTAATATTGATGGCCGGTTTACAGGGTTCCGGTAAAACAACGCATTCAGGTAAACTCGCTCATTTCCTCAAAAACAAAAAAGGGAAAAAACCATTGCTTGTAGCCTGTGACGTTTACCGTCCGGCTGCGATCGACCAGTTACACGTTGTAGGTGAACAGGTTGGAACAGAAGTTTACTCGAATAAAGAAGAAAAAGATCCGGTAAAAATCGCAAAAGATGCGATCGAATACGCCAGGCAAAACGGCTTTAACGCTGTCATTGTCGATACTGCCGGTCGACTCGCCATTGACGAGGACATGATGAATGAGATTTCATCTCTCAAAGATGCGCTCAATCCAAACGAAACGCTCTTCGTGGTTGATGCTATGACGGGGCAGGATGCTGTGAACACAGCCAAAGAATTCAACCAACGACTCGATTACGAAGGTGTTATTCTCACAAAATTAGACGGTGATACTCGCGGTGGTGCTGCGCTCTCGATCAGAGCCGTAGTTGAAAAGCCGATCAAATTCATCGGTACAGGTGAGAAAATGGATGCGCTCACGCCTTTCCATCCATCGAGGATGTCTGACAGAATCCTGGGAATGGGTGATGTTGTATCACTTGTTGAACGCGCTCAGGAACAATTCGATGCTGAACAGGCTAGAAAACTGAACAAGAAAATAGCGAAGGATCAATTCGATTTTAACGATTTCCTTCAGCAACTTCAGCAGATCAAAAAAATGGGTAACGTCAAAGATCTTGTGGGCATGATACCTGGAATGGGTAAGGCTCTGAAAGATGTTGACGTTGACGATGATGCTTTCTCAGGAATTGAAGCGATCATCCATTCCATGACGCCTGAAGAAAGAGAAAAACCACAAATTATCAATGGTAGCCGAAGAAATAGAATTGCGCAAGGATCGGGAACTTCAGTACAGGAAGTAAACAGATTACTCAAGCAGTTTGGCGAAACACGTAAAATGATGAAAATGATGGGGAACAAGCAGCAAATGGCCGGCTTGATGAATAAAATGAAGAATATCCCCGGAATGAAAATGTAACATGACAATACTTGACGGTAAGGGCACGGCTCAGGAAATTCGGAAAGAACTAAAAGGAAAAGTCGAATCGTTAAAAGGTAACGGTGAGCGACCGCCCCACCTTGCGGCTGTGTTAGTTGGAGATGATGGTCCCAGCCACACCTATGTCAACGCCAAAGTCAAAGATTGTCGCCAAATTGGTTACGAAAGTACACTTGTCGATCTGCCGGCAACCATTTCAGAAAAAGAACTTCTTGATAAAGTCGATAACCTCAACAATGATGACAACATTGACGGCTTTATCGTTCAACTCCCACTACCCGATCACATTGATGAAAACAAGATCATTGCAGCCATAAACCCCAACAAAGATGTTGATGGATTCCATCCTGAAAACTTTGGGAGAATGGCACTCAACCTGCCTTCATTCGTTTCAGCAACACCGAGAGGAATTGTAGAACTTCTCCACCGCTACGAAATTGAAACGGAAGGTAAAAACTGTGTTGTTATTGGAAGAAGTAATATCGTAGGAACACCCATCAGCATTTTGATGTCTCGCAACAACAAGGTGGGAAATGCAACTGTAACGGTTACTCACTCGCGTACGAAAAACCTCAAAGAACTCACTCGACAGGCCGATATCGTAATTGCAGCTATTGGTAATCCGTATTTCCTCAAAGCCGACATGGTAAAAGACGGTGCGGTTATTATTGACGTGGGAATGTCTCGCGTTGAAGACGCTTCAAAGAAAAGAGGTTACCGACTTGCCGGTGATGTCGATTTTGAAAAGGTGAAAGAAAAAGCATCGCACATTACTCCTGTTCCGGGAGGTGTTGGCCCCATGACTCGAGCAGCCCTGTTACTCAACACGTATCGCGCGTATTCAATTAAAAAGTAATTACTCCTGTTCTGATTCTGAAAACTGGAGTTCGTACAACGTTTTGTAATGCCCGTCTTTCTTCAGCAACTCCTGGTGATTGCCGATTTCCATCACGCGTCCTTTATCGAGCACGATAATCTTATCAGCGTTCTGAATAGTTGCTAAACGGTGAGCAATGACAATACTCGTTCGGCCTTTGGTCAGAACCTCAATCGCCCGCTGGATCATCATTTCTGATTCCGTATCAACCGATGAAGTCGCCTCATCCAATACCAAAATACTGGGATCGTAAACATAAGCTCGAATAAAGGCGATTAGCTGTCTCTGACCAACAGAAAGCATTCCACCACGTTCACGTACATTAAAGTCATAATTGCCCGGTAATTTCATGATAAATTCATGAGCCCCAACCAGCTTAGAAGCTTCAATAACTTTGTTCTTAGAGATATTTTCGTTGTAGAGCGTGATGTTGTTGTAAATGGAATCACTAAAGAGAAAGACATCCTGCAAAACAACACCAACGCGTTCTCTCAATTTGGCGAGATCATAGGTTCTAATGTCTTCTTTGTCAATCGTGATTGATCCTTTTTGGAACTCGTAAAAACGCGATAACAGATTGATTACACTCGTTTTTCCTGCTCCGGTTTCTCCCACAAAAGCGGCTGTTTCACCTTTGTTGACATCGAATGTAAGATCTTTCAGAATCCAATCTTCACCTTCATAAGCAAACCAAACGTGATCGAATTCGATTTTTCCATTTAGATAAGATGGTATTTTATCACCTGAATCTTCAATTGTAGCATCGGTATCCAGAACCTTGAAAACACGTTCAGAAGCTACCATTCCCATTTGCAATACGTTGAAACGATCGGCCAGTTGACGAATGGGTCTGAACAACATATAAATGTAAAGAATGAAAGCAACGAGGTTACCGAGCGAAGCTTCTCCCTGTATCACACTTTTTGATCCCCACCAAACGAGCAACGCTATAGAAGTGGCACTCAAAACCTCCACTATAGGGAAGAAAATCGAGTTGGCCCAAACCGTGCGGATGTGGGCTTTCATGTGTTCTTTATTGATGTCAGAAAAACGTTTGTGTTCGCGCTTTTCCTGATTAAAAATCTGCACAATATTCATTCCCGTGATGTGCTCCTGAACAAAAGAGTTGAGATTAGAAACCGCATTTCTCACATCCTGAAAAGCTGCTTTGATGTAATTCTTGAAAATATTTGTTGCAATGATGAGCACCGGAATAGGGACAAGGCTAAAGAGCGTCAATCGCCAGTCGATGTAAAACATAAAACCGATCACAACAACCAATTTGAGAATATCACCCACAATGATGAGAATTCCCTGTGAAAAGATCTCACTAATGGTTTCAATATCACTCACAGCTCTTGTAACCAGCCTCCCGATTGGAGTTCGATCGAAGTATTTGAGCTTGAAATTGACAATTTTATCATACGTTTCGTTGCGCAAATCCTTGATTACAGACTGCCCCACTTTATTGGCCATGTAAGTTTGAATGAACTGCACACCGCCCTCAACAATCAGGATGCTTACCATCACAATTGTAAGCGTGATCAAAAGTTGGCCGTTCGGTTTTACGATGGCATTATCAACCGTATATTGGATTAAATAAGGTCTGAGAGGAGTTAGAATAGCGAGCAAAATTGTAAGTGCTCCGGTCAGGTAAAACAATTTATTGTACGGCCTAACGTACCGCATTACCCGCTTGAACAAACTCACATCAAAAGCTCTTCCCGATACACTATTTGCCATTTAAACCTAACTTCACTCGTTTGTAATTTGTTGTATCCAATTGGTCAGATCCGTACTTAACATCGGTTAAAAAAAGTCCGTTGGCCGGAGCCGAAAAACCCGCTTTTGTACGATCCTGCGAATCTATGATTTCTCCGAAATTCGTCACAGTCAATTTTCCTCTTCCTACTTCTATCAATGTCCCCACGATGGCTCTGACCATATTGCGCAAAAAACGATTTGCACTTATCGTAAACGTAAGTTGCGACTCGTTCTCTATCCATTCTGCTACCCGAACATCACAAATGTTCGTTTGGTTCTGACTACCCGCTTTACAAAAAGCACCAAACTCCTCAGCATGAAGCAATTTTTTTGCTGCTTCATTCATTTTCACAACTTCCAATTTCTGATGACTGAACGCAGCATAACAATGCATAAACGGATTCTTTTCCAATTGAATGACATATTGATACTCGCGCTCCACAGCATTGAACCTGGCGTGAAAATCGCTGCTCACTTCCTGAACGTCAATTAGCGCAATATCAGCAGGCAAAAAGTTATTCAAATGATAACGCAAATCAGTAATGGAGCGATTCAACTCTGCCTCAATGTGCGCCACGTAATACGAAGCGTGAACACCTGTATCAGTACGCCCACAACCTGTTACAGCAACTTCTTGCCTCAGAATTGTAGAGAGCGCATTTTCTAGCGTTCCCTGCACCGTTTCAACTCCGGGCTGAACCTGCCAACCACAATAATTAGCACCATCGTAAGCAAGTATGAGCGCGTATCGCTTTTTCATTCCGCGCAAAAGTAGCGAATAACGTTTGTAGAGACATACAACTGTGTTATGTTTGATGCCAATGAAGCGAATTGGTTTGTTATCAGATACGCACTCCTTCCTCGATAAGCGTGTGTTTGAGCACTTTAAGGACGTGGATGAAATTTGGCATGCAGGTGACATCGGCAGGCTCTCCCTCACTGATGAACTGGAAGCATTTAAGCCACTCAGAGCCGTTTACGGCAACATTGACGGACAGGAAATTCGTGCTGCTCACCCACTCGATCAGCGCTTTACAGTAGAAGAAGTGAAAGTCTTTATGACGCACATAGGCGGTTACCCGGGCAGGTACAACCGCAGAATCTACGAAGAACTGACAACCAATACGCCCGATTTATTCATCTCAGGCCATTCACACATCCTCAAAGTCATGAATGACAAAAACCTCGGGTTACTCCACATGAACCCAGGAGCATGCGGAAAAGTAGGGTTTCACAAAGTGCGCACGCTACTTCGCTTTACCATTGACGGAAAGCGGATTAAAGATTTGGATGTGATTGAACTGGAAACGCGAAAATAACTAGCGCAGTCTGTCGACAGACTTCACAAGATCATCATCTTTCTTGATCGATCTATAAGCGAGAACATTGAAGACAAAGGCCATAGCCGGAATAATGAAACTCCACCCCGGAATAACATCTAATTGAGGATCATTTTTCCAAAAATACCACAGAACTCCCTGCGCCACAATAGTCAGAGCCAAAACCAAATAGCTGGCTTTGATGCGCATCATTTGTGATGTGCGATTCTTAAACTGAAAGATCGTAGTGCCATTCATCACAATAAACAGGATGAAAAGGATTAGAACCGGCCATCCACCAATATGAGAAATTGATTCGTATGAAAAATCCCAGGCGGTAACACCGTAAACTTTGTCAGGTGTAGTAGCATAAAAAATGGGCAAAAACGTACCTACAATTGCTACGATAATACTGATGAACAAAAAAACTGTTTGAATGCGTTGCAACATGGTTCTTTAAATTTTCGCCAAAAGTATGCGAAAAATAATCTCCCCCAATTGTCAATCCCCAAGATTATTGTATAATTGCAGTATTCGAGGGAATTTCAACTATCCCCTCAATCCATTTCATACAAATCAAGATTTTAAGATTCTTCATAACTAGTGATTGAATTCTATCTAAATTGACTATTCTAACAAGACTTTCATGTACGACATTATTGAGTTGAACAACAAAAAGGTTGAGGAGTTAAAGCAAATCGCTAAAGAACTCGATGTACCTAAGATCAACCGCTTGAAAAAACAAGATCTCATCTATCAAATTCTCGATTACCAGGCGGTAAAACCTCTCACAAAACAGGACAACGCTCCTAAAAAAGATTTATCTGACAGCAGAAAATCTAACGAGAATAAAGAGGAAAAAAGACCGCGTACTCGCTCATCTCACCCTTCAAATAAACCGTCAGATTATCCTAAGAATCAAGATGATAACAAAACTCCTGAAAAGAGACAGCCTAAACAGGATTTGAACAAGGATCAAAAACCGGGTAGCCCGTCTAATCAGGGATCTGACCGAAAAAGAAACAATCATCCATCAAATAACAAGGATGATAAAGGCGGTCGCGATAACCAAAACAAGGATCGCCAAAGCAATCACAAGAAAGATTTCAAAGGTCCTAACAAAGACAAGAAACAGGACAACAACAATACTAACAACGATCATCACCAGCGCAGAAACAACGACCGCAATGATAATCGCCACAACAATGATAAAGGCGGTAGAAATAACGGTAAAGGAAACGACAGGCGCAGAAAAGACGGACTCGATTACGATTTTGAAAATATCGTGACGAGTGAAGGTGTTTTAGAAACAATGAGTGATGGATATGGATTCTTACGCTCTTCAGATTACAATTACCTGCCTTCTCCTGATGATATTTATGTAAGCCAGTCGCAAATCAAGTTGTTTGGGTTGAAGACCGGTGACAATGTAGAAGGTGGTATTCGCCCTCCTAAAGAAGGTGAAAAATACTTCCCGCTTATCAAGGTTGAAAAGATCAATGGTCGCACTCCTGTTCAGGTTCGTGATCGTGAGCCTTTCAACTACCTCACTCCTCTTTTCCCACAGGAAAAATTCAATCTTACAGGTCACAAAAAGAGCAGCGTTTCCACGCGTATCATGGATATGTTCACACCAATTGGTAAAGGACAACGTGGATTGATCGTGGCACAACCTAAAACAGGTAAAACGCAATTGCTCAAAGAAGTGGCAAATGCTATTGCTGACAACCATCCTGAGTGCTATTTGATGATCTTACTCATCGATGAGCGACCTGAGGAAGTTACTGATATGGCGCGCAGTGTTGATGCTGAAGTTATCGCTTCTACATTTGACGAGCCGGCAGATAGACACGTAAAAATTGCGGGTATCGTGCTCGAAAAAGCGAAGAGAATGGTTGAATCAGGTCACGATGTTGTGATTCTGCTCGATTCTATAACACGCCTTGCTCGTGCTTACAACACCGTTTCACCTGCATCAGGTAAAGTATTGAGTGGTGGTGTTGATGCGAATGCACTTCACAAACCAAAAGGTTTCTTTGGTGCAGCTCGAAACATCGAAGGTGGCGGTTCGCTAACAATTCTAGCTACGGCTCTGATCGATACCGGCTCCAAAATGGATGAAGTAATTTTTGAAGAGTTTAAAGGTACCGGTAACATGGAACTACAGCTCGATCGCAAAATTGCGAACAGACGTATATTCCCTGCTATCGACCTCGTTTCGTCTTCTACGAGACGTGATGAACTATTACTCGACAAAGAAGTTTCACAGCGAATGCATATTCTCCGCAGGCATATCAGTGATATGACTGCTGTTGAAGCGATGGAGTTCTTGAGAAGTAAAATTGTGTCAACGCGCAATAACGAGGAATTCCTCATCTCGATGAATGGCTAAAGAAAAGCAACTCAACAGTCCTAAGAATATAAAAAGTACCACCGTAGCCCTGATTTTATTCGGGTTATTGGTGGTATTTCGTTTATTGATCGAAACCTTAAACTGGGATTGGTCACTTCGCGTTTATCCCATTTTATTGTTTATTCTCGTTGCCTGTTATATGGGAATCAGAGAACAACGCATCAAAGCAGCCGAATACCTAACGTACATCATGGAGCTCAAAGCAGCTCTAAGACCATCAGCTATACTGGCTTTTTTGTACTCTGCTTTTTCTTATATTTTTTACCGTTTTGTCTCTCCTGATTTCTTCAATAAAATGATCATGGAAAGACGTGCCGAGTTTGAAAAATCAATCAGTGAAAATAATGTTGGAGCCGAAGAGGCAGACAAGGTTCTCCAAAACTTTGAACAGGTGACCGAGTACATTTTTTCACCACTGAACTGGGCTACTTTTACGCTCCTCGGACTCATCATGCTCTCATTTATTTACGGAGCATTGCTGGTGTTATTCGCCAGGAAGTTTCCTAAGATGATTCAATAACCGCCCTGGTATTTTCTCGTTGCCCATTCAGCAGTGAGTAAGAGCAATATCACGAAGAACAACCATTCCAGCTCAATAACATCAGCATATTCATCATGTTTGTGAGCTACTGTTGGAAAATCTTTTGCGAGTAATTCATCAGCTAATCGATCCAACTGGCGAGCGCTGTGAAAATCCCCATTATTGCGATCAGCCAGAGCCATAAGCAGGCCAAAATCGGCTCGTGTCTTTTGTGACTCCACACTTATGCTTTTCACCGTGAATTTTCCACTTCTCGAAAATTGATCTCCCGCCAATGCAGTTGCTGCAGTAAAACTGTATTCACCCGGCTCCATAAAACCGAGATCGAGCACATAGCGATCTCCTCTCCTACTCATTTTATACGGAACCTCTTCCCCATTTCGGTTGATCGTTAGCTCAACATCGGGCTCGTTCGTCAACTCGTAACTTGGATCGTAGAGTGAAGCACCTATTTCTACCCGCTGCGCAATCGAAAACTGGTTTTCATACGACAAGCGAAAACGCGACTTATCCTCTTTAGTCAATAGAAACTGAACTGATTTTCTAATGAGTTCATCAAAAGCGGCTGCATCACCATTTTGAGCGTAATCAAATAATCGCCATCTGTAAAGTCCGTCACCCAAAAGGATTCCCTGTTTACGGTCAGAGCCGGACCGAAAAGCAACAAGCGGCTGATCGGTTACCACATTGCCAACTTGTTGATAGTAAAGCGTTGATAATCCACTTGAGCTATTGTAATTTCCGAAAGTCATTTTCAGTGGAGGAAAACTTTCAATTCGCTCGTTGAATTTTTCAGAGATTTCGAATAAATCAAACTGATTACCGGGAGATGCTGTTACGTCACTCAACTGGTTGCTGACTCTAGAGAGTTCCATTCCCATCCCGATGTCAAACATATTTCCTGCAGATAAATTGAGTCCGCCATGCCACAACACAGGAAGCTCGCTCTCAATAATCTCACGTCTTAAATCGTTGTGCTCTTTACTAAAAATATTGGAAGCAATTACCAATTGAAATTGTTCCAGGTTGGGCAATTCCTCGTCACTAATTGCCAAATGCGTTTGGAGCTCATAATTTTCGAGCGGTTTTAGTGATCTCACCATAGCGCCAATATCAGGATGTGGAGCATTGCTCACAAATAGGATTTTGCTGCGATTGTCGATCACCTCAATGTAAAACTCACGTGTATTGTTGACATAGGTCAACTCGCCATCGAGTTGAGATAAAGAAACCGTATATTTTTGAACACCGGGCTCCTTCGCCTCTAGTTGAAATTCAAAGCTTTTAAAATCGTTTGGTTTCGATACTGAAAAGGTCTTTGATTTGAGAACATTCCCATTCTGCGTGACCTCAACCTTCACATCATTTCCCTCAAAATCATTGGCTGCGGCCATCACCTCAACAGGAAATGTATTGCCCAAAAAAGCGAGCTCGTTGTGGCGCACTTTTCTGATCAGTACATCGCGTTGCCGGGATGAATCGCCCAGTCCAACCGTGTAGATTGGGAAGTTATTGGTTTTCTGGTAGTAGAGCGGATTTCGCCCTTTGTTTGTTAGTCCGTCTGTTGCTACGATCAGAGCCCCGAGATTGGAATAGCCGTGTGTTTCATCCACATTTTCGATAACAGATTGATGATTGGTATACGGCTCTGAATAGTTGAGCGAATCAGCTGATTGTAATTCAGAGACTTCACCTCCAAAAGCGAGTTTCTCTACCTGGTAACGATCCTGAAGTTTGGTAATAAAATTATCGAGATCTGACCGAAACTGATTTTTAAAAAAGTTGCTGTCTTTGTTGAGGACAATGCTTTGTGAATTATCTACAGCAACTACTACACGGGCTTTTTCGCTTTCACTCACAGTTGTTTTGAGCAAAGGATTTAGCAACAAAAAGCTCAGCACAAAAACAGAGATAAAACGAAAAGCAGAAAGTGCCCAAATGGCGGTTTTGGAAAATGGTTTTGTACTCTTGTTAGGAGAATACAAAAGATAGGTGTACAACGCTGCAAGCGCTATACACCCTATGATTAACCAAAGAGAATACTCTGTGGTGATACTCATATTACGTTAACATTCCTCCGTCAACATTGATTGTTTGCCCGGTAATGTATGCAGATTGATCACCTACCAGGAACAACACGAGATCAGCGACATCTTCAGGTTTTCCGCCACGCTTGAGCGGAATAGCATCGCGCCATTCCTGAACGGTTTTTTCATCGAGTTTCTCAGTCATTTCAGTTTCGATAAAACCGGGTGCAATGGCGTTACAACGGATATTACGCGATCCAAGCTCGAGTGCTACAGACTTTGTAAACCCTATCATTCCGGCTTTTGAAGCTGCGTAATTTGCCTGTCCGGCATTTCCTTTCACACCAACCACTGAACTGATGTTGACAATAGAGCCCTTGCGATTCTTGAGCATTGTACGCTGAACAGCTTTTGTCATGTTGAACACTGATTTGAGGTTCGTTTCCAATACCTCATCCCAGTGATCTTCACTCATTCTCATGAGGAGATTGTCACGCGTGATTCCTGCATTATTCACCAGTGCGTCAATATTTCCAAAATCTGTCAGAACCTGATCTACCAGTTCCTGAGCCGCTGTGAAACTAGCAGCGTTAGATTTATAAGCTTTTGCCTGTACCCCTTTATTGGTAAGTTCTTTTTCAATGGCTTTGGCTTTCTCTTCAGAAGAAGCGAATGTAAAAGCCACAGCTGCGCCATTATCAGCCAATGTGTGGGCAATTGATTTTCCAATTCCGCGAGTGGCTCCGGTTACGAGAACAACTTTTCCATCGAGTGATTTCATCTTGTAAATAATTTTTCAACGGTCTAATGAAACGCTCGCGATCTTAATTTGATTAAAAAATCACGATCATTTCACCTTAATTATTTTTGGTTGTAAGTAGCTGCCGAAAATAGCGAATAATTGAGAAAGGACAGTAGATTGAGCTGTAGTATTCGTTTTTTTACCAAAAACTCAAGTTCACTTGTTCAATGTGATTTATCATTACCCGCAATCCTGCTCGAATCAACAATATTTATTTATTTTGATGTTTGAAATTCCCCCAATCTTATTAAACGTAATTATTGAATCGGTTTTTCACAATGAGGAATTCTGTACTTGTGTTAATAGCTCTTTTTTACAGTGTCTATGCCTTCTCAGGTAATAAATTATACGACATTGAAAAAAAGCGAATTGGACTCGCTTTTGAAATCACAAAGTTTCCACATTCTTTTGGGTATGGAGGAAAGTTAAACGCTCCGTTTTTCGATGTTGAAAGAATGAGAACAACTTTCAAAGTCCATCACCTTCAATATAAAAACAGTCAGTATTCGAGTAAGTCAAATTCATTCCAATCGGCTGAAGTTGGAACTGTTGGAATTGTTTCACAACTCGACTCCCCTTTTCGATTTTACGGTGAAGGCGGACTCTCATTTTTGATCGCCCCCGATTTAACAGCCAATCCGTTTAATGTTGGCGGTTACGGATTGTTTGGATGTGAGGTAATCACTTCATCAAACGAAAAAGAGTTCCCACCTATTACGTACTTCATCGAAATGGGTGCGCACGGCAATACAGGAAAAATTGAAAAGAAGTTGCCAACACAGGAAAGGCAATTCCAAATAGCATCGGGATTGAGCATAAAATTAGGTCTCAACTTCAATTTTTCATGGGATAAAATCACACAACAAAAGTCACCCAATTCATGATGCGTGACTTGCTCCTCTCCATCACCGCCTGTATTCTGGCACTTTTTGCAAATGCACAATACGCTCCTGATTATCAATACGGCAATGAATACCAACCAAAACCTTCAAAACCTGATTGGATTTTCTCGGTAGCCGGTGGAATATCTCAACCACTTGCTATGTATGCTAAAACAGAAAATTTTTCAAACAGTGAAAGCGGTTTCGCTCAAACAGGCTTTTCAGTATCAGCCCATGCTGATCGTTTTTTGAAGAACATTATTTTTATCTCTGCCAGTTACCGTTACAGTCAGAACCAAATGGATAGCAAATCGATTGCCAGTGAGCTCACGCGTGAAAGAGCTGGCGATTATCAAGCTAATGCTGATAAGTGGAAAATTCACGGCTTGTGGATCGGACCAAAATTTGCGATCACGAATGGAGCGTCCTCCTTTAATTTAGCATTTAAACCAGGTGTGGCTTACGGTGAACTCCCAAGAGTTGAACTCCTGGCAAAATCTAACCAAAACAACGATCAAATCCGCTCAATATACTTCTCTGAAAAAGCAGTTTCGTTCAGCTACTTACTCTCAGGAGAGTTCCGTTATAACTTCAACTCATCATGGGGATTAGCGTTCAATGTCGCTTATCAGTCTGCTCGATTTAACTTTAACGAGGCAGATTACACGATAAACAGCAACAGCGGCAATTACAAAATTGAGTCGCCTTACACTGTTGTAACCGCAGAGATCGGTGTTTTTTACTCACTCGATTTAGATCAATAATCCACTTAAATTTTAATTAGTTTTATAGCAAATTTTAAATCAAACAGAATGGAAGAAGAACTGACAAACTCGGCAGATAAGGTAAATGAATACTCGAAAATCGCTTTTGATTATCTAATTGAATACGGTCCAAAAGTCATTATGGCTGTTATAGCACTGATTATTGGATTTTGGCTGGCAGGTAAAGTCAAAAGAGGCTTTATCAAAGCACTTGACAAGCGCGATTTTGATCCAACTTTAAAGCCGTTTATTGGAAATATTGTCGGTTGGTTATTCAAGATCTTAGTAGTGATATCAGTAGCCAGTATGGTGGGCATTGAAACAACCAGTTTCATTGCTGTATTAGGTGCTGCTGGATTGGCCGTTGGTTTAGCTCTCCAGGGAACACTTGCCAATTTTGCCGGTGGTGTCCTTCTTTTAATCTTAAAACCATTTAAAGTAGATGATGTAATAGATGGCGCTGGCTATATGGGTGTTGTAGAAGAAATAACGCTGTTTTACACCAAAATGAGAAATTTTCAGAACCGTGAAATTGTTATCCCAAATGCAAGGTTATCCAATGACAGCATCGTGAATTACTCGGCAAAAGAAATAGCTCGTGTGGATATGGTATTCGGAATCGGTTATGGATCTGACCTCAAACGCGCTAAAGAAATTCTCACCGAAATGGTTGAAAAAGATGAGCGTTGCCTGGATGATCCGGCTCCAACGATTGTGATTGGAGAATTGGCAGATAGCTCAGTTAATATACTTTGCCGCCCATGGACAAAAGTTTCAGATTACTGGCCTACATATTGGGACTTCATGGAGCAAGTCAAGTTACGCTTTGATGCTGAGGGAATCGAAATTCCATTTCCGCAGCGCGATGTTCACATGATAAAAGAAGATTAAAAATTATTCATACAGTTTATCAGAGGGTGTATCAAAAGGCGTTTTTTAGATTAAAAGTCAGGTGGTCATAAGATTTTAGTCCAAAGAATAAGTTATTTAACTTTTAACTAAATGCCTTTTAATACCGAAAAATCCATCATTTTTCGGTATTGATACACTCTCTTTTATTTTCACTCACTTCTGCTTACTTTCCACGAGATATTACAGCTATAAAAAGCCAAAACCTTAATTTCGCTGCAAATAAAATTGATTATGTCTGAACTAATCCAAACACGTCATGAAAGTGGCGTTGCATACATCACGTTTAATAGAGCCGATAAATTCAATTCGTTCGTCCGCGAAATGGCTCTGGAATTGCAAAATCAATTGAAAAAAGCTGATAAGGACGACTCGGTCAGAGCCATCGTGCTAACCGGAGATGGTAAAGCTTTTTGTGCCGGTCAGGATCTCAAAGAAGCAGCTGATGACAATGGTATCGAGCTTCAAAAAATCGTATCGGAACACTACAACCCGGTCATAAAATTGATCAGAGCCATCGAAAAACCAGTCATTGCTGCCGTCAATGGCGTAGCAGCCGGGGCTGGAGCCAATATTGCTTTATCTTGTGACATTGTTATTGCGACTGAATCGGCAAGTTTTATTCAGGCATTTAGCAAAATCGGTTTGATCCCCGATAGTGGCGGAACATTCTTCCTTCCACGCTTAGTGGGCATGCAAAAAGCTACGGCACTAATGATGCTGGGAGACAAAGTTTCAGCTAAGGAAGCTGAGGATCTGAATATGATCTACAAAGCTGTTCCTGATGCAGACTTCAACTCAGAAATTGAGAAGACAGCTACGAAACTGGCCAAAATGCCAACGAAAGGGCTGGGTCTGACCAAAAAACTGCTCAACGAATCCTGGGCGAATGACCTCAGCCAGCAATTGCAACGCGAAGATGATATCCAAACAGAGGCCGGTCAAACTCACGACTACAACGAAGGAGTTCAGGCGTTTTTAGAAAAAAGAAAACCTAATTTCACAGGAAAGTAAATCGAAAAGTCACTATAAATCTGAGAATATGAAATTGACAAAACATACAACTATTGGCGTAATAGGAACCGGAACAATGGGAACCGGAATTGCGCAGGTAGCAGCTACAGCAGGCCACAAAGTATTGATGTACGACAAAAAGGAGGAAGCGCTGCTCAAGGCTCGTCATTCGCTCGTGAAGATTATGAACCGACTTGTAGAAAAAGGCAAGTACTCACAGGGCGAAGCGGATACTATTTTGAGCCGGATTGAATACGTTGACGGACTCAGCCGTTTTGAAGGTTGCGGAATGGTGATTGAAGCGGTGATCGAAAATATTGATGTTAAAACGCAAATCTTCCATCAACTGGAATCGGTTACAAATAACGACTGCATTTTAGCGACAAACACTTCATCTCTGTCAATTGCTTCAATCGCGGCAGCAGTTAAAAACAAGCAAAATGTGATTGGCGTGCATTTCTTCAACCCTGCTCCGCTCATGAAACTGGTTGAGATTATTCCTTCTATGGCCACTGACTCTAAGGTGACGAATGCAACCCGCGACCTCATCAAAGACTGGGGAAAAGTAACGGTTATTGCGAAAGACACTCCCGGCTTTATCGTGAATCGCGTTGCCAGACCATTTTACGGTGAGTCGCTCAAAATGCTCGAAGAAGGTGTTGCCGATGTCGCTACAATCGACTGGGCACTCAAAGATCTTGGCGGATTTAAAATGGGGCCGTTCGAGCTCACTGATCTCATCGGTCATGATGTGAATTACACGGTAACAGAAACAGTGTGGACACAGATGTATTACGATCCGCGTTACAAACCTTCCATTACTCAAAAAAGATTGAAAGAACTCGGTCATTACGGAAGAAAAACCGGACAGGGCTTTTACAATCACGAAGATAATGGTCAGAACCCTGCACCAGAAAAGGATGAGGCTCTTGGAAAATATATTTTGAACCGCGTTGTGGTTATGCTCATCAATGAAGCTGTTGATGCAGTATTCCTCAACATCGCAACTCAGGAGGATATCGACCTGGCGATGACCAAAGGTGTCAACTATCCAAAAGGATTATTGAAATGGGCAAATGAACTGGGACTTGAATGGGTACAGGAACAACTCGAAGATCTTCACGATCACTTAGGTGATGATCGCTACCGCCCCAGTCCACTACTCAAGAAAATGGTGAAAGAACAACGTCTTTTCCATTACTGAGAAGAAAGAACCTTTTAGAAGGATTTCAAATATCATTAACTGAAAAAAACCTTTTCCAAAGTTTTGAACTTTGGAAAAGGTGTAACCAAAAGGGGGTGTATCAAAAGGCGTTTTAAATTTTGAAATTCATTATGGAGTAAAATGAAAATACTCCTAAATCAGGTTTTTAAATTTTAAAGAATTGCCTTTTAATACCGAAAAATGATAGATTTTTCGGTATTGATACACCCCCTCCAAAAACTCTCAAAGAATTTTTTCACTTACTGAATGAAAACTTCCTTGTAAGTAATACTCTCATTTGTGGTTTTACCTTTTGCT